>JAHFKT010000012.1 GCA_023245235.1 Candidatus Yanofskyibacteriota bacterium | reverse complement strand
TGGAACAATGCCAAGGCCAAACTGTCAGTGCTGGTGAAGAAGCAGCTCGGCCCCAAAGATTCGGCATTCATGCTTGTTGACTCCAACTCACGCGGTTCATGGGCGGTACTTGACCAGCTGATGGGTATGCGCGGTATTGTGGTTAATCCATCCGGCGAGTTGATCGAACTTCCGGTCAAGAACTCCCTGAAAGAAGGAATGCAGCCGTTGGAATACTTCATCTCTACCCATGGTGCGCGAAAAGGTCTCGTCGATACGGCGCTAAAGACCGCCACTGCCGGTTATCTGACCCGTCGTCTCGTTGACGTGTCGCAGGATGTCGTTGTTACCGAAGAGGACTGTAAGGACAAGGAGGGCTATACATTATATGCCGAAGACTCCAAGTTCAGCGGCGAAACCCTGGGCAAACGCATCAAGGGCCGGGTCATCATGGCTGATATCGTTGCTCCTGATGGCACCGTTGTCGCTAAGAAGGGCAAGATCATCGACAAGGAAACCGCTAAGAAAGTTGATGAATTGAAGCCGGATAAGATCCGCATCCGTTCCGTCATAAAGTGCAAATCTCTCGTCGGCATCTGCCGCGCGTGTTACGGGTACGACCTTTCGAAGAATGAGCTGGTGAAGATCGGTGAAGCGGTCGGTATCGTTACCGCCCAAGCTATCGGTGAACCGGGTACCCAGCTTACCATGCGTACTTTCCACACCGGAGGCGTGGCCGGAGGCGCTGATATCACGATGGGCTTGCCGCGTATTGAGGAGATCTTCGAGGTCCGTCCGCCCCAATTCAAAGCTCTCATCGCCGATGTTGACGGCAAAGTTCTTGCCGTAGAGGAACGGCCAAAGCAGCGGGTCCTTATCATCGAGACCGTTGCTCAAGCCGGAGTCGCTGCCGAAAAACGCGAATATATTCTCATGCCCAATATCGGGTTGACCGTCGGGGTCGGGGACCTGGTCACTGTCGGCCAGCAGCTCTCGGAGGGCAATGTCGATCTGCGTGAACTGTTTGCGGCTACCGATGACATCGATCTCGTCGCCCGCTATATTGTCCGTGAGGTTCAAAGCATCTACTCACCGACCGGCGACAGCATTAATGACAAGCATGTTGAATTGATCACCCGCCAGTTGTTCTCCCGCGTGAAGATCCTCGATTCGGGCGATACCGATCTGTTGGGCGAATCGATAGTCGAGAAACGCCGCCTGTGGATAGAGAATGAGAAAGCCAGGACGGACAAAAAGCGGGAAGCGACCTTTGAACAATTGCTCCTGGGTATCACCAAAGTGTCGCTCTCGACCGACAGCTTCCTTTCGTCCGCATCATTCCAAGAAACCGCAAAAGTTCTCATCGACAGCGCCGTCATCGGCAAAGAGGATTATCTGCGCGGCCTCAAAGAGAATGTCATCATCGGCCGGCTCATTCCCGCAGGAACGGGATTCAACGATCAGATCTAATAAGAACTACCATCATCATAAAACCGCCAGAAGGCGGTTTTATGATAGTTTGACATTTCTATGATATTTGTGTTATAATAGTTGGGCACGTTAAAAAGTATGGGCGTGGCTTAAGCCATCAGGCACCCTCGCCAACGAATCAGTCAATTTCCAAAGACGCCGGCCCGATGCCCGGCGGCAACGAGGTGACATCATGCGTTAACAGCAGCGAGAGTAGGCCAAGTGAGTTGGCGGCTCACGCGGGATACGGCCTTGAAACATAACCCGCACAGAGAACACGCTTCTCTGGAGCGGGTTTTCTGTTTTTCACAAATACCGACATCTTGCCTTATCCCATTATTTTTATGATAATATGAGTACGTATGGCACGACCCCAAAAGAACAAGGATTCTGAAGAAAAGAAGCCAAAAAAGCGAGGCCGACCACGCAATGTGAGCGTCGACAAAGAGCCCACATTCGATCTGGGCCGGGAGACCCGCAACAGTATCTGGGGCATCGCCGCATTCAGTCTGGCCGTGCTGAGCATCCTCTCGTTCGCCAATAAGGCCGGCCGGGCCGGCGAGGTTTTCGCGGTCATTTCCAAGTCCCTCTTCGGATGGGGATTTTTTATCATCCCGATCGCCCTGGCTTTTCTGGGCATTTCCTTTATTAAGTCGCTTTCACGCAAGATCTATAATAGCGCCATGGTCGGAACCGCCCTGTTCGTGATGACCTTCCTCGGCCTCTTCTTCATATTCGGAAGCGGTAATACGACCGTTCGTATCGCCCAAGGCGGATATCTCGGCGTTGTTCTCGGTTATCCTCTTCTGGCCTCCGTAGGCTTTACCGCCTCCATGATCGTGCTATCGGCTCTCGCGCTGATCTCAATTCTTATGGCGATGGACATTTCGATCTCAAGCCTGTTCTTTAAGGCTAAAGAGGATGTATCGAAAGTCGAGGATATGGTGGTCAAAAAGGGTAATGAGGTAGTTGAGAAGAAACCGGAATTCAAAGCGGCCGTGACTCCGGTCGCCAGGCCGGCCAAGGCCGAGCCGATGAGCGATAAGGAGTTCATCATTAAGAATCTGAAACGGGGCAAATGGACCCTGCCGCCGATGGAACTTCTGCAGGAGGATCAGGAAGAGGCAATCACCGGCGACATCAATGCCAGCGCGTCGATCATCAAACGCACACTGTCGAATTTTGGCATTGAAGTGGAAATGGGAGAAGTATCGATCGGGCCTACGGTTACGCAGTTTACTCTGCGCCCGGCTGTCGGCGTGAAACTTTCGCGCATCGGCGCCCTGAATCCTGATCTGTCTTTGGCTCTCGCGGCTCATCCTATCCGTATTGAGGCGCCCATCCCGGGCAAATCTTTGGTCGGTATCGAAGTACCGAATAAAAAAGTGGCCATCATCGGTCTCCGCAATATGTTCCAGGGCGATGAGTTCAAGAAGTCAAAATACTTCCTGCCGTTGGCTCTGGGCCGCGATGTCTCAGGAGCCCCGATCTTTGCGGGTCTTGAGAAGATGCCGCACTTGTTGCTGGCGGGCGCAACCGGTACCGGTAAATCGGTTGCCATCAACGCGATTCTTATGTCGCTTCTGTATAAACATTCTCCGGATGTATTGAAGCTTATTCTCATTGATCCGAAGCGGGTAGAGTTGTCTCTCTATAACGACATTCCGCACTTGATCACCCCGGTCATCACGGACAATAAGAAAGTATTAGGCGCCCTGAAGTGGGCGGTAAATGAGATGGATCGCCGCTATGATAAGCTATCCAAGACCGGCTCAAAAGACATCTTCTCATACAACGCAAAAATTACTGATAAAGATGCCGGTGACCCGATCATGCCGACGATAGTCATCGTGATCGATGAATTGGCGGACCTGATGGCCTCCTATGGCCGTGACGTTGAGGCCGCTATCGTGCGCTTGGCTCAGATGTCCCGGGCCGTCGGTATTCACCTGATCCTGTCTACTCAGCGCCCATCGGTCGAAGTCATTACAGGTCTTATTAAAGCCAATATCACCTCCCGCGTCGCATTGGCGGTCGCAAGTCAGATCGATTCCCGAACCATTCTCGATATGGCCGGTGCCGAGAAATTACTGGGCAAGGGCGACATGCTTTTCCTATCAGGAGATACCGCTAAACCGCGGCGGATACAAGGCGCGATGGTAAGTGAGAAAGAGGTCCACGATGTGGTCAAATTCCTCACGGAGGAGGGGGCCGAGCTTGATGTCAAAGAAGATGGCGGCCTGCAGGTTGACTTCAACGCCACCGGTTCCTCCGGCGGCTCTCCGGGCGCGGATGATGATGGTGGAGACGACATGTATGCTGAAGCTAAAGAGGTGGTCGTTCTGGCAGGCAAGGCATCGGCCTCTCTCCTCCAGCGTCGTTTGCGCGTCGGTTATGCCCGCGCCGCACGACTCCTGGATATCCTTGAGGATAAAGGTGTTATCGGGCCGGGTGACGGTGCGAAGCCCCGGGATGTGTATTTGAGGCCCGAAGGCATGGCCGAGATCGAACACGGTGACATCGCTTCCGCATCCATGGCTCCCGCCGCAACCGTCATTAATGCAGATACTCCTGAAGCTGAAGCGGATGACGAACTCTAAATCAATAACCGCCACGGGGGCGGTTTTTTGATTTGTGTACCCTTCTGATTAATGATATAAAAACCGTATCGTTCTTATTTTCAATGTCCGATCCGGTATCAAGATCAGATTTCATAAAGGCCTTGGTAGCGCGGGTCAAACAACGTTTCCAGGAACGGAATGACCGTATCAGTCGGCTCGAAACCCAAATTTTCGGCCTCCGTCAGCGCAACAAGGAACTGGTCATCGAGCTTATGCGGAAGTCGGCGGAAGCGAGCGAGGCACAGGAGACTTTGAAACGTTGGCGTACCGAGCTGGAAGTCGTTGCCGAGCAGAAAGGCCACAATCTTTGCTGGATGTGGATCCCAAGATTACTGAAGAACACCCTCGGATATACGGGCAAGTATCCCGACCCCGATACGGTTACTCGGGAGGAGTTCGAGCTGGGATGCAAGGCATATCAGGATGACATTTTCGGTCCTGTCATCCCGCTGCTTGAGCCGCCTGAATAGGCGGTTTTTTTTGTTCTTGATTTAATCTGCTGAGTTGTTAAAATACGTCATAAACTAATTGAGAAGAACTACTATGGTTAAAAAACAAGAAGAGCAGACGGTCAAGAACAAGAACGTCGAACTGATGGTCAAGGAGCTTCAGGAGAAGTACGGCGAGGGTTCCATCATGCGGTTGGGCCAGGTCGGCAAGGTAGATGTCGATGTTATCCCGACCGGCTCCATTTCTCTCGATATCGCGCTTGGTATCGGCGGCGTGCCCCGCGGACGGGTCATAGAGATCTACGGTCCGGAAAGTTCAGGCAAAACCACCCTCTGCCTGCATATCGTTGCTGAAGCCCAAAAGCTGGGTGGTGTGGCGGCGTATGTCGATGCCGAGCATGCACTGGATCCCGAATATGCCAAAAAGATCGGCGTGAAGATCGACCAGCTTCTCATTTCCCAGCCTGATACCGGCGAGCAGGCCCTCGACATCGTTGAATCGCTCGTGAAGTCAGGCGGCGTCGACGTCATCGTAGTGGATTCGGTCGCGGCTCTGACGCCGCGGGCGGAGATAGAAGGCGAGATGGACCAGCAGCATATGGGTCTCCAGGCCCGTCTGATGTCCCATGCTCTTCGCAAGCTGACCGCTATCGTCGCCAAATCCAAGACGACCGTTATTTTCATCAACCAGCTCCGCATGAAGATCGGCATCATGTTCGGCAATCCCGAGACGACTCCCGGCGGCATGGCTTTAAAATTCTACTCATCGGTTCGCGTCGAGATCCGTAAAGCGGCCCAGATCTCATCCGGTGAAAAGATCGTCGGCAACCGGGTCAAGGTAAAGATCGTCAAGAACAAGATCGCTCCGCCGTTCCGGACCTGTGAGTTCGACATTCTCTATAACGAGGGCATTTCCCGATATGCCGACGTGGTCAATGCGGGCGTGCGCTATAACGTTCTGACAAAGGCCGGCAGCTGGTTCAACTACGGTACTCAGAAGCTCGGCCAGGGCATCGAGGGCTCCCGCCAGTTCCTCAAGGAGAACCCGAAAATAGAAAAAGAGATCATCACTAAAATTAAAGCGGCCGCGGCGTTGGAGGTATAGTTTTTGAGAGAAGTAAAAAACCCTGACTGTCAGGGTTTTTGGTTGGCCCGGAACGAAAGGGCCATAGCCGGGTCTTCAACGACGACCCCGTCAACGCCGGCTTCCAGGAAGTATTCCAGGGCCTCCCTGGAACTGACGATACCGCCAAGCACGGAAACTCCGGTTTCTTGAGCCCGGACGACCTCGTCGCGAATCTTACGCAAACCGGTTCTGAAGATGGCATTGAACAAGAGCTTGCTTAATACCGAATCATCGAACCAGCCAAAGGAGATGATATTGGCCCGCGCTTTCTTGGCGAGTCCGGCCATATTCAAGGGCAGCGTGTCTATGACATGGGTTCGTACCCGGGCGACAGTACTTTTCGCCCGGTCGAGAACGCGCCAGTCAGTGTATTGACCCATCAGGGGTATTCGTGCACGCGGGGCGGTAATGATGAACCGGGAATAAAGGCCGTGGTCCTCGATCATTCGGATGATCGCGCTCAAGAGGTCATGAGCTCCGTCCTTCATATCCAGAAAGCAGCGTATCTGGGGATGCTCGATGAGCAGGGTTGCCAATTCGCCCAGTGAGGGGACCCATGGACAGGATGATCGGATCTCTTCCCAAAGCATCTGCCGGGGGTCATACCCCGATAGAGCCGGATGGTATATGATCGGTTTCCGGTCCAGCGAGCAGCACACATCGGCTTCAATACCGTCAACACCGGTCGCGATGGCGGCCTCGAATGCCGCAAGCGTATTAGGCCGGCATAGTTGGCCCGTACCGGGTATCGGTATCGGGACACTGCCATGCGACCACACCTGAAATCGTTTCTCCGTCATTGTACAAAGAACTCCGTGAGTATAACTCCGATGTTTCCATAAATCAAAAAGTCCACCGTAGTGGACTCACTGGTAGCCAAGTTCTGTGGCGTATTGCTTGTTCAGTTGCCACTGATGGAAATTGCTGTAGGAGTACTTGTAGCTGAGGTATCCGGCCATGGCGATTTTTTCCGCCCAGCCGATAACCGAGATCAGCTTCCGGTGATTCGGGTAAAAATGCGTCAGTGTTCTTTCCGATACGCTCACTGCCGTATTGTTAAGAACGGACATTTCCAAAATGGGGAGCATGAGCCGGAGTATCTTCCCGTTTCCGGCTGTATGGCTGATCGGGGTATCGTGGGATAGTCCGCTGATCGTAAAATCAGCGTTGTCCTCGAGATGGCCACGCTGGAAGAAAATCTGCGAGCTTTCCCAGTCCAGCCTGTGAGCGGTGTATGAGACGCCGGTCGGGGCATAGGTCGTCGGGTCAAGGACGATGTCCTTTGCGGTATCCTTCAGAAGCGCGCCAGGGCCATACTGGGCGAGGGCACCTCCGGGGGTCAGCGTGAGCAGGATGGCACAGCAGACAGGCCAAGCCAATCTCATGTGGGATATGTCAAAGAATCCTCCATATTGTAACCATTTTTGAGTACTTGGCAAGCTCCAATCAAAAAGCAGCCTTCGGCTGCTTTTTGATCTATTGAACCGTCTGGTTCCGGGTATACGGTATCAGTGCCATATGGCGGGCGAGCTTGACCGCATTAGCGACCATCCGCTGGTGTTTGGCGCAAAGACCGTTGCGGCGGGAGGTGCCGATCTTGAACTGGGCGGTCACGAACTGACGCAAGAATTTCGTGTTCTTGTAGTCGACATGGCTTACATTTTCCTGACACATATTGCAATTCATAATTTTAGATTAGGTTAAAACGGTAAGTCCTTCTCTTTGATGGCCATCTCATCCTCTTCGACCCCTGCATTCATCGGTTCATTCTCATCGATGATGGGAATGTCAGTATCCGTCGCCGGAGCGGCTTTTGATGCCGCCGGGCGTTTAACATCGGCCATCGGTTCATATGAGCCGCTGCCTGTGGTCCGGGGGCCCATTTGGAGTCCTTCAGCGATGACCTCGGTCACATAGCGCTTGAGGTTATCCTGGGTCCCGGTCCATGAACGGGTCTGGAGCCGACCCTCGATCATGACCAGTCCGCCCTTTTTGAGGTAATTTGAGGCAATATCTCCGAGCTTGCCCCAGGCGATCACGGTGTGGTATTCGGTCGCTTCTTTGCGGCCCGACGTATCGTTCCAGACTCGGTTGGTAGCCAAGCGGATGGTGGTCACATTCTGACCGCTCGGAGTCGTGCGGGCTTCCGGATCCTGGGTCAGCCGGCCGATGAGGAACACTTTATTGAGATTCATATTTTTTGGACGATGGTTTCCCTTGACCACCGCATTAGTTATTTAGAGTTTTTCGATGATATCCTCGAGTTCTTTATCGAGTTTCTCGTTGGGTACGGCAGGCGTGGCCTTCGGAGCCGCAGCCTTTGTTTTCTTCTCCATCCGCTCGCGGGCTTTCATCTGTCGCAGCATGGCCTGGTTTTTCTGGGCATCAGACGGCAGGCGCACGATAACGGAGCGCAAGATATCGTTATTGAGCTTAATATAATCCTCGACCGGTGCCAAGCCCTCCGGATTTTCGGTGTTGAATTGGATATATCCGAAGAACGCGCTTGCGTTCTTGTTGATAGGATATGAAAGCCTGGTCCGTTCCGGCTCCCGGCTGAAAGTGATAGCCGAACCGCCTGAAGCCAACTGTTGCTCCAACTCGGCTTTGATCTGGCTGATGCGGGCCGCCTCCAGGTTCGGGTTGATATGGAAAGCCAGCTCGTAATTACGTTTTAGATCGCTCATGCAAATCGGGCGTGGGTCGGTAGAGAGGGAACGAGATGCTCCGCTCATGGGTATATTCTGCCGAACACATTCCGTGTTAATTTAACTGTCTGGATGGTATCAAAAATACCCCAAAATGTCAATTCAAAAGAAAAGAGCCAGAGTTACTGGCTTTCATTGGGCGGGCAGGCGGGACATGTCCCGACCAGGAGGCCGATCTGTTCCATGCTCTGACTGCCTCTATAATCCGTTACGATCAACTGCGTTCCACAGCATTTGCAATTGACCGGATCGGTCTGGAAATGCTCGACCCGTGCTCCAAGCGGGATCTCCCGGTCCGGCGTATGGCACAAGCCGCGCGTATGGTCGACAGCGGTTGACTGAACCATTGTTAAAGTAGGGCCCCCATAGAATACCAGAAACAACTACTTTGTCAAATTATCATTCAGCAGGCCTTTTGAGCGTAAAAAGATCGCATGCTCTTTGATGATGTTTTCCGGGATCTCCCGGAACGCCCTTATCATCGATGCTTCATCATTCGGCCGCATCTGCTGATCCTGATCGGCGGGATGGCATAAGAATATCAAACCGACAGACCATCCAAATCCACGCTCCTTTTGTTCGCTGGGATATTCATTATATCCGAGCAGTTCATCGACTATGACGGAGATACCGAGCTCATCATGGGCGATCCGCTGAACGGCATCATCGACCCTTTCACCATAGAAGAGGGTGGCTCCGGGGATGTGCCACTGATTATTCCAGGTTGGCAATCGTCTCAAGGTGAGTACAATGCCCTCGGATGTTCTGACGATAAGCTCCAGGCAGAATCGGGGCACTTTTGAGTAGATAGTTTTGAATTCCTCGGATGTCAGGGGTTTATTGGCCATGCTAGATCTTTATTTCAACTACATCGCCCTCCTGTATGATATAGTCGCGGCCGACGGTTTTAATGAGCCCTTTTTCGCGGGCTTTGGCGTATGATCCGATATCCAGAAGTGTTTTCCAGTTGATGACATCCGCCCGGATGAATAGCCGCTCGAAATCGGTGTGGATCGCGCGTGAAGCGTAGGGGATAAAGTCGCCCTGATGCGCCGTCCAGGCACGGGTTTCATCTTCGCCAGTGGTGAGAAATGTCAGAAGGCCGAGCGTTTTGTAGCCGGCCCTGATGAGCGTATCGAGCCCGCTCTCAGGCAGTTTGAACTCGGTAAGATACTCCATTTTTTCTTCGGGTCCGACTTCCGACAACGTCAGTTCAAGCTTATTGCACGTAGTGACATATACTGAGCCACCCATCGCCGCCAGGAGACGTTGGTCGGGTTGCCAGCCGGTCACGAGCTGATCTTCGGAAATATTGATGACGTAGATGAACTTTTTACCGGTCAAAAGATTGAGTTCTTTGGCCAGAGCCAGGCCTTCTTTATCGAGTCCGAGGTGGAAGATGAGATTTCCGGCATCGAGCTGTTTTTTGAACTTTTCGAGAATGGTCAGCTCTTCTTGAGCCGGTTTCTCGACGCGAGCCAGCTTCATCGTTTTCTCGATGCGTTTCGATACCGTTTCAAGGTCGGCGATGACCAGTTCCGTATTGATGATGCCGATGTCTTCGGCCGGATCGATCCGGTTATGGACATGCGTAATGTTCGGGTCATTAAATGCCCGCACGACTTGAGCTATCGCGTCTGCTTCGCGGATGTTCGCCAGAAACTTGTTGCCAAGACCTTCGCCTTGTGCGGCGCCTTTCACAAGACCTGCGATATCGATGAACTCGATGGTCGTATAGATCTTTTTCTTCGACTTTGAAAATTCGGTCAGTGCATCGACCCGTTCGTCGGGAACGGCAACGACACCGACATTCGGGTCGATGGTGGTAAAGGGATAGTTTTGAATGTCGACCTGCTTGTTGGTGAGCGCCTTAAAAAGGGTTGACTTGCCCACGTTCGGCAGTCCGACGATGCCTATGGATAACATAGTCATGTATGATACAATAAAACCGTCTTTTCACCAAATTCTATGGCATCTATTTTTCACGCCTACGACATCCGCGGTATTTATCCGACCGACCTGAACGAAGATACGGCCCTGAAGATCGGGAAGGCCGCGGCCTTGTATCTGAAAGCGAAAAAACTCGTGGTCGGCCAGGATGCCCGCACATCATCTGATCCGCTGACCCAAAAACTCATCGAAGGTATTATCAGTACCGGCTGCCATGTGGTCATGGTCAGCCAGACCACGACACCACTTTTTTATTTCTCCGTAAACACACTCGATGTTGATGGGGGCATCATGGTCACCGCCTCGCACAATCCTGCCCAATATAACGGTTTTAAGATCGTGGGACGGGACACGGTTCCGGTCGGTCTCTCGTCGGGCCTTCATGACGTGGAGGGACTGATGGATGTCCCGGTGCCCGAGGGGGTCACACCGGGTTCGGTGGTACACGAAAAACTCGTCGATGACTATGTGAATACGGTCATTGAGCTATCGGGAGCCGCGGAACAAGACCTGAGCCAATTGCGCATCGTCGTCGATACATCCAACGGCATGAGCTCGCTGGTTCTGAAAAATCTGTTCACCAAGATCAATATCAATGTCACGCCGATCTTCTTCGATATCGATGAAACATTTCCAAACCATTCCCCGGATATTTCCCGTGCTGAAAATTTAAAGCACCTGCAGGCAAAAGTTCGGGAGCTGCAAGCTAATCTGGGGGTGGCCTTCGACGGTGACGGTGATCGAATCATGTTGGTCGACGAGACCGGAGCCATCATCCGCTCCGATCATCTGCTCGGTTTATTGTTCCAACTTATGGGTAAGCCCCGGACGGTGTATGACCTTCGGATATCACGGGCCGTTAAAGCGCTCATCGGCGATAAGGGCACACCCTCGGCGACCGGCTACGTCAGTATTAAGAAGACCATGCGGGAGCACGATGCCGAACTGGGCGGAGAGCTCTCGGGCCATTTCTCATTCAAGGTGATGCATTTCAGTGAATCGGGGACGCTCGTCATGCTCAAGATCCTGGTCATGATGAGCAAGGCCAGAGATCCGATATCAGTGATGCTCAAGCCGTTCCAAAAATACGCATACTCGGGCGAGATCAATATTCCGTTGTCCACTATCGGCGACCGGCAGGCGATACTGGCCACGCTTAAGACGAACTATCATGATGGCAAGCTCAATGAAATGGACGGCGTAACCGTCGAATATTCGGACTGGTGGTTTAATGTCCGACCCTCCAATACCGAACCGTTGATGCGTCTGGTCGTCGAGGCTGAGTCGCAGAAACAAATGGAGCGTAAGCGGGATGAACTTACTGAACTCATCAAAAAGGCCGCCTGATGGCGGTCTTTGACCGCCCCCTATTTTTATGGTATAATTATACCATTAGCTCCTTAAAAGGCGACAATCGTCTTTCCGGCCAGCCAATCTGGCCGCGGTCTTAGGAGCGGGAGTACGTATGTCACAGATGTCGACGGGAGATTGGGTGAACTGTTTTTACCTCATGATCTTCGTCTTCGGTGCCGTAGCGATTTCTCTGGCCCGGGCCGTGGACTCACGGAACGCCGAGCTCAAGAAGTGGCGAAGCTTCGCCCGTGAGTTCCTGGGAGCAAATCCGTTGACCCAGCAGCTCGTGGACACGGAGCTGACCAGGTTTGCGCTCCTTACGCGTAACAGTTCGGGGAGATTGATCGAGCTCCAGCGGCAAGATCTGGCAGCGCTCGGTACCGAGTATGCCGAGGATCATGAGGAGAACCTCGAAACGACCATCACGACTCGCGAGCATCACTTCCATACGGTCCAGGAGAAGTTCTACCGGCTGTACGATTCAGCGATGGCCCTGGCTCCCGAATTGCATCTGGGGCTGGGCGAGCGGAGCTGGAAGACGTACGCCAAAGACAAGAAACGGACGGCCTGAAAAGGCAGAACGGCCGGGTGCGCAGAGCGCATCCCGGCCGTTCTTTAATTTCTAGTAATTTATCTTCATTGCCGCGCGGACCAGTTTCATTGTCTCTTCAGCCTTTTCGAGCGTCCGGATGCGCCCCATCTCCAGTATCTCTTTGACGTAGTGGGCCTTTGATTCGAGCTCCGACCTCTTGGCCCGGACCGGTGCCAGGTATCTGTTCAGGTCCGTTGCCAGCTTTGCCTTGAATCCGCTATAGGTCATGCCGGCAAGTTCGCGGGCCGCATCAGCGGGTTTCTGGTCATGGATAAGGCTATAGATCGTGACGAGGTTTGATATTTCGGGGCGGGTTTTTGGATCAAACGTGATCGTCGAACCCGAATCGGTCTTCGCGGCTTTGAGCTTTTCCGTCGTTTCTTCGGGGCTGTCTTTCAGGTATATCGCGTTATTAAGACTTTTTGACATTTTGGCCCCGCCATCCAATCCGAGAATGCGTGGACTAGAAGAGAGCTTTGCCTGAGGTAGCGGGAATATCTCGGTCTCATATATCCGGTGGAACCGTTCGATGATCTCGCGGGTCTGTTCGATCATCGGCAGCTGGTCTTCTCCGACCGGCACAATATCGGCTCTTACGATAGTAATATCAGCCGCCTGGCTGACCGGGTAGCCGAGAAAGCCATAGGTGACGCTTTCTCCGTCCCGGCCGAATATATCCCGTTTTTCCGCGATCTCGGCCTTTACGGTCGGATTGCGTTTTAACGAGTTCACGGTAACAAGATTTGAAAAGAAGACTGTCAGTTCGGCGATCTGGGGTATCTGGCTTTGGATGAACAAAGTGGACTTTTTAGGATCAATACCGGAGGCGATATTATCCATGGCCACCTCAAGAACGCTTTCGCGCACTTTCTCGGGCTGGTTGAAATTATCTGTCAGGGCTTGGACGTCGGCAACCATGATGTACGATTCATAGTCATCCTGCATCGCCTTGCGGTTCATGAGTGAGCCGAAGTAGTGGCCGAGGTGGAGCGGTCCGGTGGGACGGTCGCCGGTGAGGAGTATCTTCTTTTCCATAGTGATCTCAGAATACCTGAAAATCAAAAGCGGCGCAATCGCGCCGCTTTTGATTTAGATCTCGATGATGACCGGCAGGATCATCGGCCGGCGTTCGGTCTTTTGGAAGATGAACAGGCCGATCTGGTTGCGCAGCTGGTCTTTCAGATACGTAGCATTGATATCTTTGCCTCTGGCGTCATTATTCTCAACGATGAACCGGATCTTTTTACGGATCTGCATAAGGAGATCTTTATGATCTTTCAGATAAATGAACCCGCGGGAGATAATGTCCGGACTTGTCCTGACTTTGCCGGTTTTGCCGTCAACGAGCGTAACGATGACCAGAAATCCGTCTTCGGAGAGGATCTGCCGGTCGCGCAATACGACATTGCCGATATCGCCGATACCGAGGCCGTCCACGAACACGTAGTCCGATGGCGCTTTGGCCTTATCCATCCACCAGTTCTCCTTATCAAGATGTACGATCGAACCGTTGTCAGCGATAATGATACGCGCTTCCGGTACGCCTTCTTCCTGAGCCATGATGCCGTGATTGATCATCATAGAGTACTGACCGTGGATAGGCATGAAGAACCTGGGCTTTACGAGCTGGATCATTCTGCGGAGGTCTTCCTTGTTGCCATGTCCGCCGGCATGAATATCCATCATCTTATAGTTGAAGACCTTGGCCCCGTTGCGGTACAGCTGGTCTTTCAAGAACTGGACACTGCGCTCATTGCCGGGAATGACCGAGGATGAGAATACGATCGTGTCGTTCTTCTTGATGTGGATGTGGCGATGCTCGCCGTTGGCAACCCGCATCAGGACCGCGTTGTCCTCGCCCTGCGCTCCGGTAACCACCGCAGTAATCTTATCGCGGGGATAGTCGTCGATCTCGTCCATGGATATCTGAGTGCCTTGGCGCATCTTAAGGTATCCGAGTTTTTTGCAGATCTCGACGTTGCTCTTCATGGAATAGCCGTCGAAGACGACTTTGCGGCCGTGCTTTTCCGAAATCGTGATGATCTGCTGGATACGGTTGATAAGAGAGGCGAATGTACCAAGGATGAGCATGCCGGTCGCTTCGCGGATGAGCTTGTCCAGGTTCTCAGTGATCTCCTGTTCGGAGAGCGAGTGGCCTTCATTTTCAGCGCCGGTCGAATCGGACATGAGGAGCAATACGCCCGCGTCGCTCAACTTCTGAAGTTCGTCGACATCAGCCGGCAGATCATTGACCGGCGTATCGTCAAATTTGAAATCGGAGGTATGGATAAGCGTACCGGCCGGTGTTTTGATGGCGATGGCCAGGTCGTCCGGTATCGAGTGGTTGATGCGCAGAACCTTAACGGTGATATGATCGCTGACTTTGATCTCGTCTCCGGCATTCACCTGAAGAATATCGAGCGGTTTCAGATTCTTGAACTCATCGAGCCGTTTCATAATCAGTGCACGGGTCAGTGGTGCGGCATAAACATCAGGGTCGCCGATCTTATCGCGAACGAACGGTAACGCACCGATATGGTCAAGGTGACCATGGGTAAAGAACATAGCCTTGACCATCTCTTTCTTGTCCGCGAGGTATTCAACATTCGGGATGATGAAATCTATGCCCGGCATTTCGTCCGATTCCGGAAACCGAACACCGGCGTCGATCAATACGATCTCGTTATCGTATTGGACCGCTGACATATTCCGACCGACTTCTCCGAGCCCGCCGAAGTGGATGACCTTAAGGCCGCCCACCGTACTGTCATATTGGGCGTCGCTTTCTTTGCGCCCGGTCCCGAGGACCCTGACCTTACGGACTACCGGCTTTAACCAGCGGCGCTTTTTCATGCGTCCGCGTCCCGAGCCCTGCTGGCCATTGCCTGAGCCGGGCTGAGGATTATTTTGTTGTTCTACCATTGTGTTTCGGAAATCAGAGTTACAGAAGAGAAAGAAACACCGTCACGTCCATAGGTTTTGATTTCCGTGAAATTATTTTGTGGGCGAGAGAGGATTTGAACCTCCACGACCTTGCGGTCATACGGCCCTGAACCGTACGTGTCTGCCAGTTCCACCACTCGCCCGATATAATGTATAGAGAAACATCCAGATCCGGGGAAATCCCGGGCCGGTGATCAGGAGGTTCTCTACAATCTAGAGGAGGAAATTAACGATACCTCCATTATACTCCCACTTCAGGACTATTGCAAGCTCTTCCGGAATTCTATTATTCCGGCGAATTCAGCCAGACTCTTTTGGTGCTGATGTACCATTTTTCCACATCGGTAAAACGGTCCGACGGCATTGATATGACTTTTACGTTGAAACCCTGGATATCGCCCGCCTGCGGGTAAAGATACAGCGGATTGTAGAGAAACACTGCCGGTGCATCGGCGACGACCAGCTTCTGAAAATCATTATATTTCTGAATACGGTCGAGCGGATTCAGGGTCTGGCGCGCGTCTTCCAGGAGGCCGTCGGTGGTTTTATTGTCGTAGAGTGCCAGGTTCAGTCCCGGGTCGCGCTTTTGCGAGGAATGCCAGAGGCTGAACGGATCGGGATCCAGGTTGAGGATCTCGCCGAACAGGAGTGCGTCATAGCTCCGGTCTTTGATGACCTGCTGGAGCTGGGGCGTCGGCAGGGTATCGATGGTCACCTCGACGCCGATTTTTGCCCACTGGTCCTTCAATATCCCGGCAACCTGTGCCAGCTCCGGGAACGTGGACGTGGTCAGGCGGATAGTCAGTCGGGTCTTAATTTCTGCCTTTTTACCGGAACTTTTTTGAAGGATCCCCTTATCGTCGGGAGTATCCCAGCCGTCCGCGGCCAGGATCTTTTTCGCATTGTCGGGGTCGTAATGATATTTAGTGACATCACCCGAAACATCCAGGACGTTCTCAATGAGCGGGGAATAGACCGCCGTACCGTATCCGGAGAGGACCTGATCGATGACGGCCTGTTTATCAGTCGCGTAGTTGAGCGCCAGGCGTACGTTCTTGTCCGCCAGGATCGCGTTCTGATCCTGGTTGAAGAATGTGCCGAAGTAGCGCGGGAGCTTCACCTCTCGGATGTTGAGCCGTTGTTTGAACCTCAGCTTATCGAGATTTCCGGGAGAAATGTATGAAAGGTTCTCGACATCATTCTTATTGTAGGCATCGATCATTTCATCTTCGGAATTATAGAACTTGAGGTCGATCGTACCGATAAATGCCCGGCCGTCATAATAGTCATTATAGGCCGTGAGCTCGTACATCTGTATCTGGCCGAGATCATCTTTTTGGAGTTTATTGAACATGAACGGCCCGGTACCGATCGGCTTGAGATTATAGTCTGACAGAGAAAAATTGATGGGTTTCACATTCTGCCAGATATGTTCGGGGATAATGCCCAATGTCAGGTTATTGAGGAACTGGGCGTACTTGGTTTTGAGCTGGAATATGATCGTCGTGTCATTCACTTTTTGCACGGTCACGCCCTGCCAGTTGATGCGCTGTACGCTGGCGTAGTCGGGGTTTTGGGCCGTTTGGATCGTGAAAACAACATCATCGGCAGTGACCGGATCGCCATCGTGCCATTTGGCATCGGTCTTTAAATAGATCGTGTAATTCAATCCGTCGCTCGAGATCTCATAATGATCGGCAAGATCCGGTACGAGCTTGCCCTCCTCGTTATACTTTAAGAGTCCCGAATATATAAGGCTGACCAGATCGCGATCGGTGTCATTCGACTGTGAAAGCAGAGGATTGATATGACGGGGCTGTCCGACCTCTCCCTCGCTGAACGAACCGCCGTAATCCGGCGCCGGTTTCGTGAAGTGATTGAATGTTGTGAACGGGATCGAGATCAGCGATCCGACAATGATTAAAATGAATACTACGATAAGGTAGCGCTCACGAGGAGACAATACTTTCGGCAAAAGCCGAAGCTGGGGCCAGTCGCCGAACCGGCGATGGAACTTTTCCTTGACGGTTTCGCCCTTGTTTATTTTCGGGGCATCCGGCCTAAGGCCAAAAAAGTCGTCAAGCGGATGGTGGTCATTATGCATAGTTGGAAGAATGGCAGTCGCGCCGCTATGCGGCGCGACGGTTAGGCCAGGCGGATGCTGATGACAGAAACGGCGATGAATAAGACCGCCAGCACGATGGTCGCGTAAAAGAGGATCTTTTCCGCTCCGCGCTTGGTACTGTACTCAATGCCGCTGCCGCCAAATGTGCCGGATAAGCCGGCGCCGCGCTGCTGCAGCAGGATGGCTGCGATAAGCAGGACCGACAATCCCATCTGGATATATGGAAGAAATTTCATTGGTTTTTGTTATACGATCTTTGCGAAGACGGAGACTATGAGATTCACCACGCTGATGAGAATGGTCGCCCAGACCAGTGCCGTCAGGCTCTCGATATTGATGAAGTCGAACGAGTAGTCGACGGCCCAGAGCATGAGCGCATTGATCACGATCGTGAACAGGCCGAAGGTCAACAGGATCAGCGGTGAAGCGAGCAGCTTGAGCACGGGCTTCACGATCATGTTGAGCAGGGCCAGGACCAGTCCGGCCAGGGCGTAGTGCTCGATGAGCGGAGTGCCCGTTCCGGTTATGACAAAACCCGGAACCAGTAAAAAGGCCAGATATAAGGCTAGTGCATTCCCTAAGATTCTGATGAGGAAACTAACCATATTCGGCAGTTCTTATCCTAGCATCTTGGAATTAAAATTTCAATGCCGGGCTTCCGCGAAGTGAACGGCCGTGAAGGCGCCGATAGTAAGAGATAGCAAAGCGGTGGGCCTCGCCATCGATAGCCAAAAGCAGGTTTTTATCGGCGGGCGAGAGCTTATCCAATAACAGCGGGAGTTTACGGCCGGGGATGATGAGGTATCGGCCCTTGTGGTGCTCGTTCTTTGCGATGCCGATGACCGGAAGCTTGATGCTCATTGCCTTTAGTGTTTTCAGGGCTGTATTGACCTGACTCTTACCGCCGTCGATGAGAATAAGGTCGGGGAAGGGCCATTCGGGATGATTAAGGCGCCGTTCAAGGATCTCGCGCAGCATTGCCGTATCGTCCGGCGTTCGTTTGATCCGGATCTTGAACTTCCGGTAGTAATTCTTATCAGGCTCGCCATCTATGAAAGTGACCATCGAGCCGGTCGCATGAGACCCCTGTATGTTGGAAGTATCGTATCCCTCGATGCGGATGATCGGTTTTCGGAGCTTGAGCAGTGATTGAAGCTCCGAACGGTGCGATCTCAAAACCTCGGAATTTTTAATGATTCGGGCATTCTCAAATACGCGTTCAAGTCTCCCGATCCTGCTCCGGAGCCCGATCGCCGCGTCGAAGTCATCGGTCCGGGCCGCATGCTCCATCGTGGCTTTCAGTTCTTTCAGAAGCGAAACTTTCCGGCCGTTCAATATGTCACGGATGGCCTTGATGTTCTCGGCATATATCTTTTTTGCCTTTGTGAGCTCAGTTAAGTCGGGATTCTTCAGGCAGCAGTATCCGATGCACTTGCCGATGTGATAGTTCAGGCAGAAATTATTATGGAGCTGTTTGCAGGTGCAGTAGGGAAAGATCGAACGGAGATATTTGAGAGTAGCCTTCAGTGCCGCACCATCGGTGAAGGGGCCGATATATTCTTTCGCGATGGTGCCGTGCCGCTCGGTATTGGGCTGGTGGGTAAGGAATAGCCGGGGAAAGTTGCCGGCAGTAATAGCGACGTAAAAGTACTGCTTATCGTCCCGGAGCATGATGTTGAAGTCCGGCCGCTTTTGTTTGATGAGCTGGGATTCCAGAATGAGCGCTTCGATGTCCGACTCGGTTTGTATGAACCGGAGTTCTTTCGCCCGCTCGATCATCTGGCGGATACGGGAGTCTTCGGTCTTCAGGTATGATTTCAGGCGTTTCTTTATCGAAGCGGCTTTTCCGATATAAATGTCCCGACCGGTTTCATCGGTATAGATATAGATGCCCGGTCCGTCGGGCGCCGTTCTGACGGTATTTTTGAGTGTCGAGTAGTCCATGATGAGGTCTATATTATACAATAGTTCTGGCATTATGAAAAGTAGTGATAGAGGGCCTTATTGCGTACCATATCGGTATGGAGATCCGAAAGGCGGTCCTGGCCACAATTGCATATTATGACGGTCTGGAATATCCGATGACACTGTTTGAAGTGCATCAGTTTTTGATAAATCCCCGCCGGCTTTTTGCGAAGATACCGGGTATCGGCAACATTACCATCAACGAAATCGCTCGGGGGATCGATGAGCTGGTCAAGCTCGGCAGTATCCGGGAACAATGGGGTATGTATGCGCTTGCCGACCGGCAGGAACTCTTTCAGGGTCGCCTGGAACGGGAGAAGATAGCGGCGTACAAGTGGAAAAAATTTATCAGGAAAGCGCAATGGCTTCAGGCGGTTCCGTGGATCGCCGGCCTGTTCGCGAGCGGTTCTCTCGCCTTGGGCAATACGACCCCATCGAGCGATTTTGACGTTCTGGTCATCGCCAGGCCCCGCCGGCTGTATCTGGCCCGCTTGGCGCTGTCGGCCGCCGCGTCGCTGATGTCGGCCCGTCGCAAGCGATATGACACCGAAGCGCCGGATAAGTTCTGCTTCAATCATTATATTACCGCCGATAGTCTCACGCTCGGACATCAGAGTCTGTTCAATGCCCAGACCTATGCTCACTTAGTTCCCATCTGGCCCGACCGTTCAGCGGTCGGGGAGTTTCTGGCATCCAACCTTTGGATCAATCGCTTCATATATAACTTCCAGCCCCACCAGTATATGATCAGGCGGGTTATCCCCGAGAAGAGATATCTGCGTGTATTTGCCCGTTCCATTGAGGCCATTTTTAATAATTGGGCGGGCGCCATATTCGAGCGGCTGGTCCGATGGTATCAGCAACGCCGTATAAAAAATAATCCCGTCACTTTCGCACCGGGTGGCAGGGTAGTATTTACCGATACCGAACTTGAATTCCATCCGCATTCGTTCGAGCGGACGGTTCTCAACGGCTACAACCGGGCCTTGCAGGTGCTCGGTATTTCCACGCTCACTGAACCTGATTCCGGACTCATCCAGTGAATTTGACATCTAGTCGTAATTTGGCTAAAATTAGCAATCAAAAAGTCTCATTGCTAATTTCTATGATCAAACCAATATCGGATCACGTGGTCTTGGAGCCACTGAGAGAGGAGAAGAAAAAAGGCGGTATCATTCTGCCCGAAACGGTCGAAAAGGACAAATCAGAGAAGGGCAAGGTCATTGCCGTCGGCCCCGGTAAGGTCGGCAAAGACGGCAAGCGTATCCCGATGGAAGTGAAAAAGGGCGATACCGTACTGTTCAGCAAATACGGTCCGCATGAAGTGAAACTGGACGGCAAGGAGTATTTAATTGCCCGCCAGGACGACATTCTGGCGGTGCTTAATTAATATGGCAAAACAAATTTTATACAAAGAAGAGGCCCGCGAAGCATTGAAGCGCGGCGTTGATAAGATCGCCAATGCGGTCAAAGTCACTCTCGGACCCAAGGGCCGTAATGTTCTGCTCGATAAAGGTTTCGGTTCGCCGGTCATCACTAAGGACGGGGTGACCGTGGCCAAAGAGATCGAGCTCAAGAACAGATTCGAGAATATCGGCGCCGAACTCATTAAAGAAGTAGCCTCGAAGACCAATGACATCGCCGGCGACGGCACCACGACCGCTACGGTTCTGGCCCAGGCTATCGTCGCTGAAGGGTTTTCCGCGGTGAACTCCGGTGCCAATCCGCTCGTACTCAAGCTCGGTATGGATAAGGCGGTCGAGTGGGTCATCAATTTTCTGAACAGCCGAAAAAAGACAGTCAGCGGGTACGAACGATTAAAAGAGGTCGCCTCAATTTCCGCTAATGATCCTGAACTGGGAGCGCTGATAGCCGAAGTGTTCAAGGAGGTCGGCAAGGACGGTGTTGTGACCGTTGAAGAATCCCAATCCGTCGAGATGGCCAAGGAGTTCGTCAAGGGCATGCAGCTGGACCGCGGATACCTCTCCGCATATATGGTCACGAATACCGAACGGATGGAAGCGGTCTATGATGACCCGTATATTTTGATAACTGACAAAAAGATCTCTTCAGTCCAGGATATCGTGCCGGTACTGGAACGGATCACGAAAGCCGGTAAGCGTGAACTGGTCATTATCGCCGAAGATGTCGACGGGGAAGCGTTGGCTACGCTCGTACTCAACAAGCTCCGCGGTAACTTTTCGACCCTGGCATTGAAAGCTCCCGGATTCGGCGACCGCAAAAAGGAAATGCTTGAAGATATCGCCGTCATTACCGGCGGCCAGGTCATCAGCGAAGAGAAAGGCATGAAGCTTGACGCTACAGAACTGACGATGCTCGGCCGGGCCCACCGCATTGTTTCCGCGAAAGAGAAGACCACTATCGTCGGCGGAAAGGGCAAGAAAGCCGAGATCGAAAAACGGATCGCTCAGCTCAAGAACCAGGTCGCCAAATCCACATCAGAATTCGATAAGGAGAAATTACAGGAACGGGCCGCCAAGCTCTCCGGCGGCGTAGCGGTCATCAAAGTCGGTGCTACGACCGAGACCGAGCTCAAAGAAAAGAAGTTCCGCATTGAGGACGCGGTCAATGCCACCAGAGCGGCCCTTGAAGAGGGTATCGTGTCCGGCGGCGGACTGGCGCTCTTTGAAGCATCGAAAGAGCTGACCGTCAAAGTCATTAAAGGCGTCGCCGAGGTGGGCGACGAGGCCAAGGGCGTCATGGTCATCAAGTCGGTCCTTGAACGGCCGATGCGCGCCATTGCTGAAAATGCCGGCAAAGATTCAAACGAAGTTGTGGCAAAGGTATTTGCGTCGGAGCCCGGCATCGGATTGAACGCCGCAACCGGCCAGTACGTAGACCTCATCAAGGCCGGTATTATTGACCCGCTCAAGGTAGTAAAGGTATCGTTGACCAACGCCGTCTCGGTGGCTTCAATGATCCTCACGACCGAAGCCGTCGTGACCGATATGCCTGAGGAGAAAAAGGAATCCCCGACGCCGCCCATGGGCGGAATGGACTACTAGGTCAACCTAAAAGCGGGGCCGGCCGGCCCCGCTTTTAGGTTGCAAAAGGGCCCCATCGGCGTATAATTACAATCATGATCACATATATTATTATCGCAGTCGTTGTTGTTGTGGGATTGTGGCTGGTCGGTATGTTCAACGGATTGGTGCGGGCCCGCAACCGGGTCAAAGAATCCTGGTCCGACATTAATATCCAGCTCCGCCGCCGGCACGACCTTATCCCGAACCTCCTGGAAACAGTAAAGGGATATGCGGCTCATGAGAAAGATGTTTTGGAACAAGTTACGAAAGCCCGGACGCAGGCTATTACCGCCGGCAGTTTAGCCGAGAAGGGTCAGGCCGAGAATATGCTCTCCGGTGCCTTGAAGAATCTTTTCGCGCTGGCCGAAGCGTACCCGAACCTGAAGGCCAATGAGAACTTTGGTAAGTTCCAGGATGAGCTCACCGATACCGAAAACAAAGTTCAGGCCGCCCGCCGTTTTTACAACTCGAATGCGTTGTTACTGAACACGATGGTCGAGCAGTTCCCCATGAATCTTTTTGCGGCGATGTTCGGCTTCGCCAAAGAGGAGTTCTTCCAGCTTGAGAATCCCGAGGAAGCCAAACTCCCGTCGGTGAAGTTCTAAGATGGTCAATCTCTATACGCAGCACGACTCGAATATCCGGAAAACATGGTTCCTTATGACCATGTTTTTCCTTTTGGTCATCGCGCTTGGGTTCCTGTTCAGTTATGTTCAGGGCACGCCGAATCTTCTTTACCTTGCGGTCGCGTTGAGCATCGGTATGAATTTTATGGCCTATTGGAAGTCGGACTCTATTTCGTTGGCGCTCTCGCATGCCCAGCCCGTCGAACGTGAGGGCCACGAAGAGCTCTATCGCATCATCGAGAATCTGTGCATCACAGCCGGACTGACGCTCCCGAAGATCTATCTTATTCCCGATATGCAGATCAACGCCTTTGCCACCGGCCGTAACCCTAAACATGCATCGATCGCCGTGACTCAGGGTGCGCTTGCGCGCCTGTCGCGGAGCGAGCTCGAAGGGGTATTGGCCCACGAGCTTTCACATATCGGCAATGATGATATTCTGGTGTCTTCGGTGACGGTAGTACTGGCCGGCCTGGTATCGATACTGGCGAATTGGTTCATCCGCATGAGTTTTTGGAGCGGCCGGAGAAACCGCGATAGCGAAGGCGGTGCAGTATTGCTGGCCGTCGGCATCATAGCAGCGGTCCTGGCACCCCTCGCGGCGATGCTTATTCAATTGGCCGTTTCCCGCAAGCGTGAATTCCTGGCCGACGCATCCGGCGCGCTTTTGACCCGTTATCCCGAGGGCTTGGCCAATGCACTTGAAAAAATAGCCGGCGATCAGCAGCCGATGGAAATGGCATCCCATTCGACAGCCCATCTGTTCATTGATAATCCGTTCAAAGCCGAAGAAAAGGCCAGCTGGTTCTCAAAATTATTTATGACCCATCCGCCTATCCATGAAAGGATCCGCATTCTTCGGGGCATGGACATCAATGGCTGACAATATCCAACAACTGCAGGAACGGATAGCCGAACTGGAGGCAAAGATAAAGGTCTTGGAGCGGGACCTTATTCACGATGCCCTTACGGGGCTGAAGACCCGGGCATTCTTTGAAGAAGAAGCGCATGATTATTTTCAGGTCCCCGCAGCCGAGCATGAACGCCGTAAAAAGATCGGACCCAAAGACATCAGTATTATTTTCTTTGACCTGGATCATTTCAAACAGGTAAATGACACATATGGCCATCCGGCCGGTGACGTGGTTTTAAAAAGCGTGGCCGAAACCATCCGAACCGGTTTACGCAAACGCGACACCGTAGCCCGCTGGGGCGGTGAAGAGATCATCGCACTATTGCCGGGAGCGAACGAAAGCGTGGCCGCAAAGAAGGCTGAAAGCATCCGCCGGCATGTATCAGCTCTGCAGTTTAGCGATACTCCGGAACTTCATGTTACTATAAGTGCCGGTGTCGCGACCGCAGAGTCCGGCCTTGAATTGAAAGAAGTAGTATCGCGGGCAGATAAGGCGTTATACCGGGCGAAGGAGGGCGGAAGAGATCGGGTTGAAGTATTTTCTAACGGAGGCGTCGCATAGTGGTCTAGTGCGCTCGCTTGGAAAGCGAGTGTACCGAAAGGTACCGCTGGTTCGAATCCAGCCGCCTCCGCCAATTAGGGATAGGCGGTTCTTAAAAGAACCGGATCTCAATTAACGCCATGGATAGCAAAATCACAAGCAAGACCATCGTATTCATCCACGGGATGTTCCAGAATCCTGCCAGCTGGGAAAGCTGGGAAAAGTATTTCGGGGCGAGGGGATATCAATGCTATGCACCCGCCTATCCTTTTCATGAAGGTAATCCTGAAGATTTAAGAAAAAACATCAGCCAAGAACTGGGCACGCTTACATTGGGCCGGGTGGTCAGCAGCCTTACTCAGTTTATTAACGGGCTTCCTGAAAAGCCGATCCTCGTCGGACATTCAATGGGCGGGCTCGCCGTCCAGAAGTTGCTCGAAATGGATAAGGGCTGTGCGGCAATAGCGATAGATCCGGCACCCCCAAAGGGCATCACCAGTTTCAGGTGGAGCTTTTTAAAAGCAAATTTTCCGACAATAAATCCGTTGAGAGGAAATTCTCCCTGCCTGCCGAGTGTCGAGTGGTTCCATTATGCCTTCTGCAATACTATGACCATGGAAGATACGCAGACCGAATATAATAAGTTTGTCGTTCCGGAAAGCAGAAATGTGCCGAGAAGCAGTACAAAAAATGACGGTACGATCGATTTCAAAAGACCACATCGGCCGCTTCTTATCATCGCCGGTGAAAAGGATCATATCATTCCGGCCTCGCTCAACAAAAAGAACTACGAAGCATATACCGACAAGAACAGTAAAACTGATTTCAAGGAATTTTCGGGAAGGACTCACTATATCTGCGGGCAGACCGGCTGGCAAGAAGTGGCACAATATGTCGACGATTGGATAATAACTTTGAGATCATAGGCCACCCGTATCATTCTCCAAAATCATGAGTTGGTTCAAAAAACTGAAGGAAATAATACCGGCCGGGAGTATGGTGCTGGCGGTGACGACCCTGACTTCGTATGGTGTCGGTTTGTTGCGAGACCGGACATTCGCTCATATTTTCGGCGCGTCCCGGCTTTTAGATGCGTACAATGCCGCGTTCCTGCTGCCGGATCTCTTATTCAACATCTTGGTTGCAAGCGGTATTGCCGCAGCCTGTGTGCCGTTGTTCACAGAGCTCCTGCATGGCGACCGTGAGCGTGTGCGCGAATACGCGAACGGTCTCATTGCCGCGGCCTGCGGCGTAATGGTCTGCGTAGCTTTAGTGCTGTGCTTGTTCGCCGGTCCGATCAGCGGCTTGGTTGCACCCGGCTTCTCGTTCCAGGATCAGATTATCGTAGCGCGTATCCTGCGTGTCTTGGCGCTCTCGCCCCTATTCTTCGGGGTTTCGAATGTCCTAGGGGCATTTCTAGTGGCCAAGAAGCGATTTCTATATTATGGGCTTTCACCGGTCCTGTATAACGCTGGTATCATCGGCGGGGCATTGCTCCTTGCGCCGCGGTGGGGCATTACCGGTGTAGCCGTCGGTACGGTCATCGGTGCATTTCTCCATTTCACCACTCGTTGGTATGACAGCTATAAGAGCGGCTTTCGTTTCAGTACGCATATCCGCTTCTCATCCCCGGAATTCAAAAAAACAATCGAACTGATGATACCGAAGATGTTCGGTCATCCCGTCGAACTGGCTACATTTTGGGGTTTTACGGCTATTGCTTCGACGCTCGCGACCGGTTCGGTTGCGGTGCTGAATTTCGCCCGGAATTTTCAAAGCGTGCCGGTGAGCATCATCGGTATTACGATCGCGACGACTACGTTTCCGCTCTTGACCCAGGCCTCAGCCGATCGGTCATTCCTCCATTTTCGTGCTCTTCTGGCCCGTTCGTTCTTGCTCATCGTGGCCCTGAGCGGTGCCGCTGCTGCGGCAATGTATGCCGTGCGCGAGCCGCTCATCCGTATCCTTTTGGGCGGCGGGGCATTTACGGCCGGCGATATCAAGCGGACTGCGTTGACGCTGGGGGTCTTT
>JAHFKT010000029.1:5848-7347 GCA_023245235.1 Candidatus Yanofskyibacteriota bacterium | reverse complement strand
CGCCGACGGGTTCAGCGATGCCTGGGGTGTGAATTGGGCAATGTGGGTCAAACTGATGAATACTGCCCGAATTATGATGAACAGGGCCATGCTTTTGGTCGCGAATGGGATCATGGCCGGCCGGGTCAGTAATAAGATAAAGACGAATACCCCGAATGCAGTGACCCCATAGGTCATAATGAAGTCGACATTAAATACCGGGGTATGGCTGAGAATGAGGTCGGTAACGGAGTTGGTCGCGGCTTGCTCGGCGTAGATATTGGCGAAATAGTTCAATCCGGAAGCGATTCCTAAAAAAATAAGTCCCCAGATCATGGAGGCACGGTATGAACGGCGCGACCAATGAGTTCTATGTTGACGGATGAATTCCCGCATACAGTATAGTACGGTTCGGAACGTTAATTATTTCCTTGCCGGCTGGTGATATTTTGCCGTATGGACTCCCATTTCAGCCGGAGCGCCTGAAGGTCGCCGTCATTATCGGAAAATTTATGATACATCCGCAGGACAAATGCCCTGGGAGTTTCTTTTGCGCTGACCTGATCGGCGATAACGAATCCGAGCATGCCGAAAGTACCAAGAAGGATAAGAATAATGGAAACTGCGATCCGCAGCTCATGTCGGCGGTTCTGAGGATCATACTTCAGCGGAGCATCACCGTTATCCGCCAGGCGGATGTCCGAGTAGTTCTTGCTGAACGGTTTTTTGAAAAATGTGGTCCAAAGATAGTTCGTGCCGTAGCGGAAGCCCATGGTAAAGGCCCCCTCTTTGACGATCCGCCGGCCGGATGCATACATCGGCAATGCGAACGTGAATTTTACATCCCCCACCTTATGGAGTCGGCGGGCGATGTCGGCGTCCTCTCCATAAAAAGTGATATTGCGGTCGAAGCCGCCGGCCTGTTCGAGCGCCGAACGTCTGACCACAAAATTACCGCCTTGGAGCATCGAGCCGACGCGCCAGACGAATTTATTCATAAAATAACTGACGTAGCCGAGACGATAAAAGAACGCGGTGAAATGCTGAAGGCTTTTCGAGACATCGTAGTACACGAACGGGCCGGAAAGGCCGACGAGTTTTTCGTTTTTTGAGAACTCGGACATGACCGTATCGAGCCAGCCCGGCGTGAGTATCGTGTCGGCATCGATATTGGCCACCAATTCTCCGCTTGAGGCCGAAAATCCGGCATGGCGGGCATGGACAATGCCCTTGGTCATTTCGTCCACAACGGTAACCCCCGGAAATGCTAATGCCGCCTGACGGGTATTGTCGGTGCTGGCATTATTTACAACGATCACTTCAGTATCGTAAGATCTTCCTTTCAGTTCACGGAAGATCGAGCTCAGGCATTTTCCGATATACTGTTCCTCGTTGTAGGCTGGGATGACAAAACTGAGTTTCATAATCATTATTATACCACAAAAACAGTGTAAATGCTACTTCGGACGGGCTACGTTTTGGTATATGGAAAGCCACTCACGGGCAATGGCTGATGGTGA
>JAHFKT010000029.1:0-5838 GCA_023245235.1 Candidatus Yanofskyibacteriota bacterium | reverse complement strand
CTCTGGACGAATTCATGGCCGCCGCGGCTCAGCTTGGCCGCAAGGTCCGGGTCCTTTAGAACCAGCGTCATCTTCTCGGCCAACATCTTATGATCCCCCGGCTCGACGAGAAATCCGTTATTATCGTTGATGTATTCCGGCAAGGCCCGGGCTCTGGCCCCGATGACCGGCAGAGCAGAGGCCATGGCCTGCATTAACGTAAGACTCTGGGTCTCCGAGGTGCTCATGATGGTGAACAGGTCGGACGCCCGATACCATTGGGCGAGATCGGGCTTTGAAAGCGTTCCCAGAAACCGTACGTGGTCTTCGAGCTTCAGATCGGCGACAAGTTTTTTCAGCGAATCTTCACTGCTGCCATGACCGGCCAGCGCGAGCACGACATCAGGAACTTCTTTCCGGACCAGTGCCAGTGCTTTGACGACTACATCTATGTCTTTTTCCGGAGCCAAGCGGCCGGCATAAAAGACAGCATGACTTGAAAGGCCGAATTTTTTCTTCAATGCCGCTCTTTCTTCAATCGATGCCGGACTGAATGTCACGGTATCGATGGGATTTGAGACGACTTTATGCGGCCGATGGAAGCCATGCCGCTCCATCTCGGTAAAGACGGACTGTGATGGTGCGGTCACAAACCTACATCGATTGTAATACCAAACCGCGTACTTGATACTGCCCGATCTGAGCCATTCCAGGTTTGGCGGCATAAACTCACTGATCGCAGTATGGTTGGTGCCGACCATCGGCACTTTGAGTTCTTTGGCGGCGATAAGAGCATTCAAGCCCACGCCGAAAAACAACTGGCTGTGAACCACATCGGGTTTGAATTTCTTGATATGGGACGGGATGAACGGCGACGGGATGACCATTCGGGCTTGGCCGGTCGGCGCCGGAACGGAAAATGAAAAGAACCGGTGAATGCCGATATTATCGCCGAGATTCAGTTCATGGGCCTTGAGTCCGGTTTTCTGGTAATTAGCCGCTGAATATTGAGGGACATAAAACATAATATGATGTCCCATCGAAGCTAATTGTGTGGCCAAAGTAATAATCGAGTCGGCGATACCGCTCAGTTCAGGATAAAAATTGTCAGAAAAGATGGCTATCTTCATCAGAGTTGCTCGAGTTTTTGTCCCAGCCGGGCCGAATATTTTCTGAACAGCCGGTCGATAAGAATAACGGCAGCGATGATCGCCAGAATGACATAAGTACCGTTACTTATATACCGGGCGATCTGGTCATAAGCTTTGCCGAAATAATACCCGATGAGCATGAAGAGCAGAGATTTCGGCAACGTGATGAGCAAACTTATCGTGGTAAACTTCCGGAGCGGCATTTTGGTCGCACCGACCAGCATCAGGCCCGGCGTCGGAAGAATGGGAGTAAGCTTCAGAGCCAGTAATGTTCTCCAGGCATGCTCATGAAGCAGTTTTTCCATCCGCATGAGCCTCTCTTTTGAAAGTCCGACCTTGTGGCCGAATTTTTCGACCAAGGCCATCCGGCCCCAATAGCCCAGGGCGTAATAGGCGACATCAGCCAGCACATCACCGAGCAGAGACAATATGAAAATTGCGCCAAAATTGAAATATCCCATTGCGACCCCGAAGGCCGCGGCGGCTGTAACGATCGGCCCCTCGATAAGCATCGCGATCAGAATGATCCAATATCCCTGACTGACAACCCAGTGAGTTACCGCCGCAAATGTGGGCGAATGAAACAGGATATCCATTACATCAATAGTAGCTCAATCATGATAAAAAACAAAGACCGGATAAACCGGCCTCATAAGGCTGCTGACTTGAAAATATGCCCGGCAAATAGCTCTTTGAGCTGCCTCCTGACCTCAAACACGTCCAGCAGGTCTTCCAAGGGCCGCTCAATGCGCTTTTGGGCGTGTCGCGGGTCGGGCAATAACGTGGCGGTTGTGCCGTCAGTTGAATCAAGCTGATACAGCACCGCATCATCGCCGTGCATGTCATAGACGACATCACCGGGTTTGAGGCCCCCACGCGTACTGATGACTTCAAGCGCGCGGCGCTCGGCCTCTTCGACAACGGTCAGCAGATCCCGACTCAGTGCTGATTTCTGCACAAAAAGATCGGTACTTTGATAATAGCATAAAAATAGGTTATGTCAATGAAATAGCCGACGCATTACGCGTCGGCTTTATCTGTGATGCGGTACTCCGCCAGCCCGTTCTTATAAATAAATATCTTTGTGCCCTTGGGAAGATCGGTCTTGAACAATCCGCTGATGTATTTCATGGAGCCGTCCGCGAAATAGACGATGGTGATATGTACCCGCTGGTATTGAGGAAGGTGTCCTGTCGTGCCGCGGCGATTCCGGTGCCAAGCCGCCTTACACTCCAGGCGGTCCAGCTCCCCCTCGGCGACCAATTTCCATGTCACGCGGGCTTGTTTCTCCCAAAGTGTCAGCCATACGATCGCACCGCCGACAACCAGGATGAACGCCCCGAAAACCGCGAGCGCCTGCAGTAACTGTACCAAGCTCAGTTCCTGTTAAAGAATTAAAAACAGCGTAGCACTTCGGCCTATGGGGTTCAATCCCGCGTCTGTGCTTGGGCAAAACGGACGAATGCCGGCGACCAGAGATATAAGAAGGTGGTTGCCAGATAGAATATCCAATGAATGAGATACGAGTAGATCGCGCCATAGTTTACCATTATCAGCGGAAACACCAGGGCTGAGAGCATCGCCAAGGTCGCGTAATAACTTCCCCAGAAATAATTCTCGGCCCAAAGAAGCGGCAGATGAATAATACCGAACACGAAGATGTACGCCACAATGAGCCGGAACGGTGAAAGCCCGGCTTCAAGAAGCAGGGAGATCATGATAGATATCATGATCTGCTGGAACAAGATGTCGAATGATTTTGAAAAGAGATACTGCGGTTCCATGGAAAGGTTGAACTCGAGAGGAAATCTCTTGAAGCCGGTCTTATGTTGAGGAAATAGCGGCGCCGCGGCATATAACGCGGCCGCAACTATGAAGAAAAGCGCCAGCAATCCGAAAGAATATCCGCCGATGCCCCGGGTTAAAAATACCGGTACACTATTCCGGAACAGGAACAGTGCGATAACAGAACCGGCCAGAAAATAGCCGGCACAGAGAAATGGCCGCGAGATATAGTTCACACCGCGTAGAATGCATAACTGCCAGATACCCATCACGGCACCGAAGACGGCTATCCAGAGAACGAGGGGTTCCATTAGAGCGGCTCGGTGGTTTCGCCGGTCCAATGTTCGGCCTCATCAGCCGCGGCATCAGCTTTGGTCGCATGTACCGTGCCGTCCTTATGATTGGGCGGCGAATAGACCGTGTAGAGTTTCATCTCATCGGTCCGGGACGTATTGATGATGTTGTGCTCGGTCCCGGCCGGCACTACGATAGCCGAACCGTCGGCGATGGGAAATTCTTTACCGTTCAGCACCGTCTTGCCGGTCCCCTTTTCCACGCGCAAAAACTGGTCCAGATGGTGGACTTCGCTGCCTATCTCCTCGCCGGGCTTGAGCGACATCAGAACCAGCTGGCTGTTCTTTGCCGTATAGACGACCTTCCTGAAATTACCGTTCTCAAGCGAGTCCTTCTCTATGTTAGTGACATACCCCATAGTATATAGCGCCGCATCACTGATCCGGCGTATTAGCAGTAACCTATTCTGTTGTCGAACCCGTCCAATGTTCGCCTGTGTCCGCGGCCGCATCGGCCTTGGTCTTCCAATACATGCCGTCGCGATGCTGAGGCGGCGAGTACATCGAGTAGAGCTGCAACATATGGCTGCCGGTATTCACGATATTGTGCTGGTGGCCGGCAGGGACTAAAACAACCGAGCCTTTAGAAACCTCCCATTCGGCCCCCTCAACAACCGCCTTGCCGGCGCCTGAAACGATAACGATAAGCTGGTCGGCCTTGGGATAGCTCTCATTGCTGATGTCTTCGCCCGACTGGAGACAATAAGCCACCAGCTGGCTGTAATAGCCGGTATACAAAACCTTCCGGAAATACCAGTTCTTCTCGACTTCGTATTCTATGTTTACTTCGTATGCCACAGATCTATTATTTCACAACGCCGGATTCTTTCAATTCCTTGCGAACTTGCTTCAGGAAGGCATTAAGGAATTTGTGCCGTCGGACGGCCATCTTCTTGCCGGTCTCGGACCGCATAGAATCGGCGACCCGCAAAAGACGGTGATAAAAGAGGTCCAGGCTGGAAGGCAGCGGCGTGGTGATGTTTGTTCGTTCCCTGAACGGGTCGGGTGGGTAGTACAACTGGCGATTCATCATGGCGCCGCCGTAGCATGTCCGCATGATGGCAATGGCGCCCGTTGATTCGAGCCGGTCAGCATCCTGCACGACCTTGCCTTCGATGGTCGCGGGCATGATGCCTTTGCTGAAAGAACATTCGCGGATGCAGGTCTGAACCTGCTGGACTTTTTCCTGGGGATACTCTTTGATGCCGCGAAGTATTTCACCTGCGACTACGGCGCTTTCATCGGTTTCGGTCTTGCTTTGAGGCAGGTCTTTACGATACACGATGATATCGTGGAACAGAACAGCCGGGATGACCACGTCGAGATCGGCCTTCTCTTTTTTGGCTATTTTCAAAGCCATATGGAGTACCCGCCCGATATGATTGAAATCGTGGCAGAAATCATCTTTAGTCTGGCGCTCATGCGCGATAGCCGTTAATTGTTCCCGAAGTTTCTTATTCATAAAAGTATTTCCATTATACGCCGTTTCTTGAAACAAAAAAGCCCGTGGAGACGGGCTACTTCTCAATGATAAAGAACAACATGTGGGAGTACAGGTGGCACATCACGATCGTGAAACCTGCGGCAATAAGGAGCGGCTCGAGTGTTTCCGGCAGCCAGCAGTTCGAAAGCACTTGCTCGGTTTTCTTGGGCTCGTTCCCGATCTCCCCGCCATACATGCCTTCAAATGTCCCGTACGGGACGGCTATCCATCCGGCGCCTCCGGGCTTGGTCACCCGGTATATCTCTGAAAGAACAGCGGGCACCTTCGGCCGCGGAATATGCATCAGTGACGTGATAACCGAGAATCCGTCGAACGTATCCGAATGGAATCCCAGCTCGGCCATATTCATTCGTGCGAATCTGACCGCCTTTGTGTCTATCAGATGGGCGTTGTCTTTACGGGCCTCAGTCAACATGCCCGAGGAAATGTCGATGCCGACATAGCGCAAGCCTTCGGAAGTGAACAGTTCTGCGTCCCAGCCGGTTCCGCATCCGATATCCAGAAGCAAGTTACCGGGTAACCGGGAAACGAAATCATAGAAGACACGGTCCTTCCAGTGAGCCATGTTGGTCCGGTTCCATTCCGGAGCAACGATGTTATACGTTGTTAAGGTTTCTTGTTCCTGGGCATCAAGTGTATATGCCATGGAGTTTCAGTGTTCATGCTATACCACAAAATTCGTGCTAGTGCAAGAAAACACAAAAGCCCCGCACGAGTCGCAAGACTTCTGTGCGGGGCCGATTTGGAAACCCCTTTACTGGAGATCCTCTTCGAACCTCGTCTTCAAACGCAATCTGATATAGGTGACTGCTTCCGGGATGTGGAACAATCCCGAGATGGCCACCGTCATGAGGCCGCCGATGACCAGCATCAGCTGCAGGTCCGTCGGCTGGTCGTGATACGGCGGCATGAACTGCCCAAGAGCCATCACTGTCAGTCCCATGTAGCACATGCCGCGGCCGCTGTAGATGCGGACCGTGTTCAGGAACTCACGCACCGATGCCGGCGTGCCTTCTCTCATCTCGGGTCCGAACAGCATCAGCGACAGAACGACCATCACCGTTCC
>JAHFKT010000011.1 GCA_023245235.1 Candidatus Yanofskyibacteriota bacterium | reverse complement strand
AGATGAAAATGATCCAGGCCGAGATGATAAAGAACAACAGTTCGGGCAATTTAGCCGTCCGGACAAGCGTAATAGCGTCATTACCGGTCTGGAAGATGAGAGCCCGCCCGAAGTTCCACTCGCCATTCACATCCGTCGGCCAGTTTCCCGTGAAATGCTGGCTCAGCGCCTGTTGATTGAGATGGAGCGGCAACAATGCCAACCCGGCCAGGTCTTTCGCCAGCGGCGGGTGCTCCGGATTGAACTGGTAGCTCTGCTGAACGACGTAATCATATCCGGCTCCGATATGGGGGATCTCGTCTACGACCGGCGAATCGTTCCACAAGCTCGCGACCGCCAGAGCGGTCGCGGCGGCGATCATGATGACGGCGGTAAGCTTATATCTCATTTCAGTTCAAATATCTCCTTACCTGCAAAATGATATCCGCGGACCTGATCAGGGGTCAAGTAGTACACGTTTTTAGCTTTTTGAAGTTCCGGCGTCGGTGTATCGGTCAAAAACATTACGGTCTCGGCCGGTACCGGCAGTCCGTACGCGTAGAAGCCCTGTGCGCTTACGATGACATATTTTTTAGTCGATATCGGCAGGGAATTTATCGTGTTGGCGACATCAGCGTAATTCTGATCAAAAGCCGCCGCAGTTTCCGGGGCATCGGCCCAAATGTTGAAGTATCGGTTGTACTCATAGATCGTCAACGATGCCAGAAAGATGATCAGCGTCCAGATGGCCATTACGGACATGTGCCGTGTTCTGTATTTGGCTGCGGGATAGTTGTTGTCGTACCATGCTCCGAGCGCTCCGAATATCCACCACAAGCCACGGCCGGCAAATATCATGACCACCGGGATAACGCCTATCGTGCGTAATGCATGCGGCGCTTCGGTAGAAAGAAATCCCGGCAGGAGCATTACGAAGAACCAGCTGAATAATAATGTATGGACGGTTGAGAAGTGACCATGTTTCCGGGAAAGCCAATGCCAGGCTTCTTTGATAAAACCGATCAGGAATAGGATACCGATCGGCCATGGCAGCATCGGCTGGCCGAAGAAATTATGGCGCTGATTGAGGTCTCCGGAAAAATTAAACATGCCAAGGGTCTGAACGATGCTTGCACTCAGAGCATGGAGCGGGTTGGATTGGGCAAATACAGAAACTGTCGAGCGTTCAAAGAAATCACCGGGATGATTCAGAAAATACCAGCCCATCGGCGCGGCGACAAAAAATGTGACCAGGAACAGGAGCGCAAAACCCATGATGAGCCGGTTCCGGCTATGTTCGTATTTGGCGTGGCCGAAGTCTTTTTTCAGGTACCACCAATAGTTGATGAACACGATAATGGCGATAAGAGGCGCGATACGATACGAGAGGTAAGTATAGAATCCCATTCCGCCGAATATACCGGCCCAGAAAAAATCGGTCAGCGTACCCCGCCGCAGACCCCGCCACAGAAAATAAAAAGCATAGACCAGTACGAACGGCACCATGATCGCCCGGAACCCGATGCGGGAAAAATTGACGTGCCAGAACGAAATAGCCATCAGAAAACTTGATAGTGCGGCAATGTGCCGGTCGAATAATTCGCGTACGAGAAAATAGAGGCCGATCACGGTCAGAACACCGAACATTGCCGATACGCCCCGTAGTGCCCACGGATGGATGCCGAACCATTTGATCGAAATGGCCTCGATATTGATAAAGAGCCCTTCACGGCCGGTATTCTCGGGGTAGAATATCTTATAGTCACCGGTGGCATTGGCGATCAACGCATTGGAGCCATTCATGGCCTCATCCGGATACAGGCCCGGCGGCGCCTGTTCGAGGTGATAAAAACGGAAGAAGATAGCAGTCGCAACGATGAGAATGAATATCAGAATTTCGCTGCCCGAATGATTTTTCATATCATCATTGTAACAAAGAACCGACATTATCGTTGTGCATATCTTAGCGCATAAAATCTCATTTTTTGATATACTGACAATGATGCCGGAATCTCCCGAACAACAACTTCAAAAGCTTGAACAGGACTACCGTGCCAAACGGGCCGAGCTTGAGCATCAGGCAACCGAACACCGGGAAACATTGCCCTCGGAACACGAGACGATGTCAAAGGTTGTCGAGGAACACATTCAGCAGCACGTGCCCGTGTTCCAGGCGTCAACTCCGGCCCCGAACGGTTCGGACGACAGTTTGCCGCCCGAAGAAAGGGCAAAGGTCCAGAAATGGATCATGGATGTATTCGCCAAAGGAATTGATGCCGGCATCAAGGAAGCCCGCGCCTCCGGCGATCCGGCGCTTCTGGACGCATTCCATGCCGCGTTGACCGGACAACTGCACGATATTCTTGTTCAAAGGAAGAAATTAGAAGAGATTAATCAATAGTATTTATGGTTGACCTTAGTTCGATTGCCTGGATCCTGGTATATGCATTGGTTCCGGTCCTGTTGTTCATTGCCGCATTGGTAGTTCTGAACTCGATGCGTACAAAGGGCTCGATCGCCAGAGCGTTAAGCATGACGCTCTTTCGCGTCACAGTTCCCCGCGATTCCGATCTGACCGGCCCCGGCCAGAAGCCGGAGAAAGAACTCATCGCGGTGATGGAGCAGCTCTACGGTTCGTTCACGAACATCCACGCCCAGGGCTGGAACAAGTTCATCTACGGCGAACCGTATATCGCGCTTGAGATCGCAGTTCCGAACTCAAGCCGGGAGATACAGTTCTATGTTGCGGTGCCCCGCAGCTATGGCGAGATATTCCAAAAACAGGTCCACGGTCTTTATCCCGATGCTGAGCTTGAGACGGTCGATGATTATTCGATCTTTCATCCGCACGGTTCGGCCCTTGGCGCGTCCGCCCAGCTGAACAGCGATACGATCCTGCCGCTTAAAACATATCTCAATCTTCCAAGTGATCCGCTCGGCGGATTATTGGCGTCGCTTTCCAAGATAAACCAGTCCGGTGAGGGCGCTGCGATCCAGATCCTGATCCGGCCCTCTCATAGCGAACAACAGCGGAGCTTGGCCCAAGCGGTTGTCCGCGAGATGCAAGCAGGATATCCGTTCTCGGAGGCCATGATCCGGGCCAAGCACCCGCCCAAGGAAGATCCGAACAATCCTAAACCCGCGAGAAGCGCGACAGTATTCGAAGATGAGATCATGAAGGGGATTCAGTCCAAAGCGGTTAAACCTTTATTTGATGCCAATATCCGCCTTGTTGTTTCGGCCGAGAATGATCTCCGCACCCGCCAGCTACTGAACGATCTTTTGGGAGCATTGGTTCAGTTCTCAAGCACCAGTATGAACAGCCTCAGGATCAACACCTACGGCGGAGGCGGCCTGCGCAACTTTCTTTTTAACTTTACGTTCCGTTTGTTCAACGACAGAGAGCACATATCTTTATCGGCCGAAGAGGCCGCGAGCTTCTATCATTTTCCGATCGCCACGACCATCGCATCGAACGTACGTTTTCAAAAGTCCAAGGCCGCCGAACCGCCCATGAATCTGCCCGGTGAGGGGATTATCATCGGTATCAATGCATTCCGCGGCCAGGAACAGACGGTTCGGATGACTCCTTCGGACCGCCGACGCCATATGTATCTGCTCGGTCAGACCGGAACCGGCAAGACGACGCTGATGAAAAATATGATGGCTCAGGATATCGCTGACGGACGGGGTATCGCATTCATCGATCCCCACGGTACCGGTATCGACGAGATCCTTGAATTGATCCCGGCTGAGCGGGCTCAGGATGTCATCGTGTTTGATCCTTCCGATGTTTCAAATCCGCTCGGCCTGAATATGCTCGAGTTCGATCCGCGGTTTCCGGAACAGAAAACCTTCATCGTCAACGAACTGCTTTCCATATTCCAAAAACTCTTTCTTGCCGAAACGATGGGTCCGATGTTCGATCAGTATTTCCGTAACGCGGTATTGCTGCTGCTGGACGATTACGCTCATGAGATACCGACCCTGTTGAACATTCCCCGCGTGCTGACCGACGAAGATTATCGCCGCGATAAACTTACCCGGGAGACCAATCCGATCATTAAGAACTTCTGGGAGCTGGAAGCGGAAAAAGCCGGCGGAGAAGCGGCGCTGGCCAATATGGCGCCATATATCACATCCAAGATAAACGGTTTCATAGCCAACGAATTCCTGCGTCCCATCCTCTCCCAGCCAAAGAGCGCTTTCAATTTTCGGGAGATCATGGACCAGAAGAAGATACTTCTCGTGAACCTTTCCAAGGGCCGCATCGGCGATATAAACGCTAATCTTATCGGCATGATGATCGTCGGCAAGATCCTGATGGCCTCGTTCTCCCGCGTCGATGTGTCCGAAGACAAGCGTCCGGATTTCTATCTCTATATCGACGAGTTCCAGAACTTCACCACCGACAGTATTGCGACTATTCTGGCGGAAGCCCGCAAGTACCATCTGAACCTCATCATAGCGAACCAGTTCATCAAACAGTTGGTAGATAAGATCCGGGATGCGGTCTTCGGCAATGTCGGTTCATTGGTGGTATTCCGGGTCGGAGCGGATGATGCAGAATACCTGAAGAACCAGTTCGAACCCATATTCACAGCTCAGGACCTGCTCAACATTGATAACTTCAACGCGTATGCTAAGTTGTTAATTAACAACCAAACGGCCCGGGCCTTCAACATCAAGATCGCCAAACCCGCCGAAGGCGATCCGCAGATGGCCGAGTATCTAAAACAACTCTCACGCCAGCAGTTCGCTGTCCGCAAATGAACTTCATATCTAAATTCACAAAACGGGACCTCTTCTTCTCCGTCGTGACCGGACTCATCACCGGTGCGATCGCGTGGCAGATCCTGGCGTACCTTCGGCCGGGATTTTTTCAGGGTGCCGTGTGGGGCACCGCATTCATTGTCGGCGTGCCGGTCCTGTGGGCGCTCGGCGTTTTGCTCGGATATCTTCTCGGCGAATGGATGGATTTTTTCAACCAATTCGGTAAATTCGCGGCCATCGGATTCACGAATGCGGCCGTAGATTTCGGTATCTTGAACATACTCATTTCATATACCGGATTTACCGGGGGGAACGGATATGCCGGCATGAAGGCCATCTCATTCACCGCCGCTCTGCTTTCAAGCTATGTCTGGAACAAATACTGGGCATTCAATGCCAGCAGCAGCCATGGCGGAGGCGGCGAATTCGGAAAATTCGTTCTCGTGACCCTGGTCTCGTTTGTTATTAATGTCAGCACGGCCTATTTTGTGGTTAACTACATTCATCCCGTCCTCGGAATGAATGCTCAGCAATGGGCGAACATCGGCGCGGCGGCCGGGTCGGCCGTGGCATTGATTTTTAGCTTCATCGGATTTAAACTGGCCGTATTCAGGAAATAGTTTTTCTTTATGCTCTACAGAAAATACCGGCCGCAGACCTTTGCCCAGCTGGTCGGGCAGGAACACGTGGTTAAAACGCTTCAGGGTTCGCTCATCACTGGCCGAATAGGCCATGCGCTTTTATTTACCGGCCCTCGCGGCACCGGTAAGACGACCATGGCCCGTATTTTTGCCAAGGCGTTGAACTGCGATAAGCGCGACAAGAACGGCGACCCGGACAACACGTGCCCCGGCTGTCTGGCGGTCAATAACGGCACGTCGCTGGACCTGATCGAGATCGATGCCGCGTCCCAGACCGGCGTTGATAATATCCGCGAGCTTACCGATTCCGCCACCGTTGCCGCTGCCGGCGGGAAGTATAAAGTTTTTCTCATTGACGAAGTGCACATGCTTTCCAAGTCTGCGTTCAACGCGTTGTTGAAAACGCTTGAAGAACCGCCCGGCCACGTCGTCTTCATTCTGGCTACGACCGAGCCGCACAAGATCCTTCCGACCGTGCTTTCCCGTGTTCAGCGCTTTGATTTCAAGCGGCTCTCCACCGCCGAGATCGTCCGGAAGCTCAAAGAGATAGCCCGCTCCGAGAAGATCAGTATTGAAGATGATGCGTTGAACGCGATCGCCGTTTCAAGTGACGGGGCATTGCGCGATGCCGAAGTGGCGCTGACAAAGATCCGCGCCATGATCCCCGGTACCATCAGTGGTGACCAGGCGATCAAGGTCCTGGGACTTATTCCGTATACCTATCACCCCCGGTTTCTTCAATACTTGCTTGTGGGGGACAAGGCCGGCGCTGTAGCAACGGTCCATGCTATTTATGATGCCGGCCTGGACCTTGAACATTTTGCCAAAGAGTTTCTCGAATATGCCCGGAAGGCTCTTTTGGCCCGCATCAATCCGGCTACTCTTGCCGCCATCGACGGCGAGGGGGCAGAAAAGCAGTTCGCACAATTTTCCTTGGCCGACAATCAAAAGCTCATCAAGATAATCGGTGTCTTCACCGGCGCCAGAAGCCAGATAAAATCATCTCCGATCCCGCAGCTGCCCCTGGAACTCGCGATACTGGAAATTTAAAAACCCGCCGACGGAGATTCTTAGGGCGGGCACTATTGTGCACCACCCAAGAAACTTCTCCGAGCAAGGCGGGCTTCAGTATATGCGCACGTTCACGCTATCAGATCCTGAAGAATGTCCGCCTGACCTCAGGCCAGACGGGATGCAGGATGTACGGTGCGTGAAAACATATCATGGCCGTAAAGCTGCCGATGACATATCCCAGGACAAACCAAATGAAGAGTCCGTCATAGAGAAGGTTCTGAGATTTTTCTTCAAGCCCGACGAAATAGCAATGGAACATGATGACGCCGATCAGTATCAGTGTCACTACGGCGGCATAGCTGAGAATATATCCTGCGGCACAGCCGATCACCAGTCCGATGGGGATACCGATCACGATCGGGAACCATCGATGATCGCGACCCGCAGGTACGGAAATATTTTTTTCTTTCTGCTCCATTGTCAACGTACGATTATATCAACCCTAGTTCATTTGATATCGGGTTGTCAAATTTTTTGCATCAAAAAACCGGTTTCTCGGAGAAGTTTCTTGGGTGGTGCACAATAGTGCCCGCCCTAAGAATCTCTGTGAACCGGTTTAGAACTTTATACCGACCCGCAGACCCATAGTCGGTACGAATTCAAGTTTGCTTTGTGTTTGTGCTGAAGAGAAATCGGATTCAACTTCTCCGAACGGCATGATCCGTACCCCGGCAACGCCGTCAACGGTGAAACATTTCCAGTCCTTGCGCACCGCAAGCGTCAGTTCCGGATACAGCCAGCCGAACTTACGGAGGTCCATCCTCCCGACACTTGGAATGTCGATATTTCTGATCGGATAGAGGTGGGCGTAGCTTTGTTGCACATCGCCGTCACGGGTTTCCCAGGTCCGGTCAAAACCGATACCCGGCACTCCGTACAGCATGGTCACGCCCGGATAGAAGAAGAACTTTCCGACCGGTATCCGTTTGAACGTTCCGGCGGTCAGATACGTGCCCTCATAGGGGATACTGCCCTCTGATCTAACACCGATGGAAAATCCTGATACGAAGATTTTATTGGTCTTCCACTCTTTCTCGTACTCGCCCTGAAGTCCGCGCCAGGAGAACTGCACCTCATGGCCGTACGCATCGATAGTTTTGATGCTGTAGTCGATCCTGAACAGGAGCCGCTGATCCGCCGATGCGGTTTTGCCGGCCACTATCAGTACCGCCAACATCATGACCAGTTTTTTCATTGGGCTTCTCCCGTGAGTTTTTTGAAGAGCGGGGTGGTGGTATATCCCGACGCGGTCAGGTTCTTCAGCAAGCTGAAGTCGCTGTCACCGCCGACGTTGCCGGCCCACATCACATACCAGCAGATCATCTCCGGTCTGACCGTGTTGTTTATCTGCTGATATTCTCGCTCGACCCATCCGATCTGCTGATTCTCGCCACCCAGGAATCCTGAACCCGATTCGGTGACCCAGATCCTTCGGGAAGCCAATTCCGAAGCGTGCCGGTCAAACACCGAGGCGTATTCCTGCAATGCGTTATCGGTGTAAATGTTGACTGCAATAACGGCATCGATGTTTGCGAGGCCAAGCTCCATGAACCGCTGGAATTGTGTCGGTCCGCTTGCGTTGCCTTCGGTGGGCGCACTTACCAATCTCAGATTCGGATAATTACTTTTGGCGTATTCCACCAGCGACCGGAACTTCGGAATATAGTATTCCGGGGTCAGCGGTCCGGCATTGACGGAAGTATTGGTGATCTCGCCCGCGATCTCCCACATATCAACCTCCGGATACATCCGGACCATCTGGTCGAACGCCCGTTCCCAGCCGACGCTTTCAAGGTCCTGCTGAGTAACGATGCCGAACACATTCAAACCCATGCTTTTGGCTTCGACGGCGTAATCTTTGCCGTCGCCGTGCACGTTGAGCCCGCCAAGGCGTATCCAGTTCATGGCTCCGGCGGCATGGAGCCGCCGGACCGCGTCCATCTGCTGGATGAACTCCGGTGAGCTTCGGAAGCCCGGATTCTGGACGATCACGCACGGGTGCCAGCCCGGCAGGCCGCTTGTTCCGTTTCCGGATGGTGATGTCGGCGAATGGAACACATTGCAGCCGGCGAAGAGCAATGCTCCTGCGGCCGCAGCCGCAAGGCCATGCAATAGCTTTTTGTATGGCATTTTTAACGTACAGCCTCGGCATAATACTGATTTATTGTCTCACTGTCAAAATGTTTTTACATCAAAAAGTCCGCCCAAAAGAGCGGACTAACGAATGAACAGGTGCCAGACTTGTGCGAGAGTGGTGTGGGTGATCGTGTGCCACACTGCCAAGCGGTTGTCCCAGAGCGTTCGCAGTAATGCACCGCAGGTGCTGACGCAGAGCGTGAAGAATGCAGCGTATAGGGCCCGGTCCAGCAAGTTATAGACCGGTTCGGCCCTGAAGTCCCGGGAAGACGCCCGCTCAAGACTCTCTGATAATCGCGTAAGACCGAACGCGATTCCGGCGGCCAGCGGAGTGTAGAGGCAAAATACACCTAAGACCGTAAAGTATCCGCCAAAGCGCCAGCCGAGCCACAACCCGAGGGCGATCAGCACCCAGGCAATGATGGCCATCAGTTCTTCGATGATCATGTCCACGCCGCGCGCAATACTGAAAAGATCAGGCATATAGTGGATATGCCCTCATATTATACGGTAGTAATCAGCTCCGGTCAATCAGGTTTGAAAATCAACCTAAAATGGAGCATAATGTAATGTATTGCGGGATCGTCTAATGGTAGGACATGGGCCTTTGAAGCCCAGTATCTTGGTTCGAATCCAAGTCCCGCAGCCGATAGGCCATGATCAGTAAAGAAGATCCGTTTAAAAATATCGACATGAAAAAAGATTCCTCAAGATATAAACTGTTATTTCTCCCGGCAGTTCTGGTGCTCGTCCCTGTTATTTTCGTATCGGCACAAATGGGCGACCCGGCCTCATCTTCTGCCTCGGGAGCTGCGCCGACGGCGACAGATACGCCGGTATCTATTCCAACGGTCACTCCGGCCGCGGCAACTGCCGGTAATTCTGCATCGGCCACGCCATCTCTTATAACACCCCGTGCGACACCCCGGGCCACGCCGGCGAGCATCCCGGCATCTGTCTCACCTTCGGTTGTTCCGGCAGGTAGCAAAAATGCGCCACCTCAAAATTCTTCCCCGGACAACACCCTGATAGCGATTGTTTCGGCGGCAGTATTGGGCGCCCTGGGATTTCTCGGCTTTAGTTTGATGAACAAAGGGGCACAGGAAAAGAACCGGGAAAAAGATGACAATCGTTGCGATAACATCAAAGAGCTCCTTGATCAAAAGAAAAAAGAGCTGGAGGATATGGTTCGCGGTTGGCCTGAGGAAAAAGTAAAACAGATGGCGACGGACCGGGTCCTGGGAGAATTGAAAAAAGACGAGGGCGTCAGGAAAGTGTTAGATGTGGCCGAGGATGTGAAAGATAAATACGATACGCTTACGGCAACGATAGAAAAGCTCCAGCAAAAATATGATCTTTGCATGCTGGGACTTCCTTCCGCGAAAGGCCCCGCCTATAACGGCACGATCGTAAAGAATAGTTTGAATGACGAAAGTTTTTTGAAGAACGTAGAGGTCAAAAAGACCTATCAGATGGAGGATTGGCTGCTTCATGACGTGGTGGTCAATGAGGGGCAGATAGAAAAGTTGGGCCAATATCTGAAAGACGGACCGTGGTATATGCATTTTTGGCAACCCGACAAAGATGACGTCATCATCGTATTCAAAGATAAGAATTTTAATATCAAATATTCCGATAAAGCTACATGGACCGAGGCCCTTCAATACGGCAGATCCAAGGGTATTCCCGAAGAACAGCTGGACTTCTCAGTCCGGTAACCCGTTTCAACATCACGGTCATAATAAATTGCCGAGCCCCGACGAAGATTAGGCGAGTATGCTCGGGTGAGATATAATTATAAGTGCATGAATGATATCGATGCCATCAAGAAATATGTAAGAGCGGCTAACTTCATCTCCGCCGCTCAGATCTATCTGCTCAACAACGTTCTCCTTGAGGAGAAACTCTCGCCTGACAACATCAAACCGAGACTGCTCGGACATTGGGGTACCTGTCCCGGAATTAATTTCTTGTATGCCAATCTTAACTACCTCATTAAGAAACACGACATCGACATGATGTTCGTGCTCGGTCCGGGCCACGGGTTTCCGGCTCTGCAGGCCAATCTCTTCATCGAGGGCACGCTGGGAAAATTTTACCCCGAGGCTACGCAGAATATTAAGGGATTGGAATACGTGGTCCGTAATTTCAGCTGGCCGTACGGATTTCCCAGCCATACAAATCCCGGCGCTCCGGGCGCCATTCATGAGGGCGGTGAGCTTGGCTACGCACTTTCTACGTCATACGGAGCGGTCCTGGATAACCCCGACCTTATCGTGGCGTGTCTGGTGGGAGACGGTGAAGCGGAAACCGGTCCGACCGGCACCGCCTGGCATTTGAATAAGTTCATCCATCCCTCGAACAATGGCGCTGTACTGCCCATCCTGCACCTCAACGGATATAAGATCTCCGGCCCCACTGTGTTCGGCCGGATGAGCAACCGGGAGCTGAAGTCGTTATTTTACGGCTATGGCTATGACCCGGTTATTGTCGAGGGAAGTGATTCGGTGATCTATCAGCGCATGGTGGACACGCTGGAGAATTCCTACCAGAAGATCCGGGCCATTCAACAGGAAGCCCGGAGCGGGAAGCCCGTCATTTCGCCGCGGTTTCCGATGATCGTATTGCGTACTCAAAAGGGCTGGACCGGCATCAAGAAGCTCAAGGGTGAGAAGATCGAAGGCAACGCCTTGTCGCATCAGGTGGTGGCACCGAATGCCAAGACTGATAAAAAAGAGCTCAAAGCCGTAGAAAAATGGCTGGCTTCATATAGTTTCACGGAGCTGTTCGACAAAGACAGGGGATTCACTGATGACATCCGGGCATTGATCTCCGAGGGATTAACCATGGGGTCCAATAAGCATGCATATGGCGGTTCGGAGAATTTAATATTACCGAAAGCCGAACAGTTCTCCGAAGATGCTGCCGTGCCGGGAACCATCGGTTCAAGCAGTTTGGTGCGCGCCGGATTATATTTGAACGAGGTCTTTATTCTGAACAAACAAAAAGCGAACTTCCGTTTGTTCTCACCTGACGAAACATATTCCAACAAGCTCGCTACCGTGTTCGAGACCACATCCCGCGCATTTACGTGGCCGATCAAAGAGTGGGATAAGGATATGACTCCGACCGGCCGCGTGATAGAGATGTTGAGCGAACATTCCCTGCAGGGTCTGATGCAAGGATACGCGCTGACCGGCCGGTACGGGATTTTCGCAACTTACGAAGCGTTCGTTCAGGTTATTTCGAGCATGGCCGACCAGTATGCTAAATTCCTGAAACAGGCCGCCGAGTTTCCCTGGCGGGGCGATGTGCCATCCATAAACTATATTCTGACTGCTTCCGGCTGGCGGCAGGAGCACAACGGATTTTCCCACCAGAACCCGGGCTTTATAGACGATATCGTCCAAAAAGAGGGATGCCATACTCATGTTTATTTCCCGCCCGACGGCAATTCGACCCTGGCCGTACTGGAACGGTGCCTCTCATCAAAAAATCAGATCAATGTCATCGTAGCCGGCAAGACGCTTGAGCCGAGGTGGCTTACTCCCGATCTGGCCCGGCGCGAGCTTGATCAGGGCATGATGATCTGGGATTTTGCGAGCGAAAAGGACCCCGACATCATCTTTAGTGCGGCCGGCGAATACCTGACGAAAGAGGCACTGGCCGCCATTGATATCATTAAGACCGAGACACCGGCCGTCCGCGTGCGGTTTGTCAGTATCCTTGAAATCACAGCCGTGGGCATGGGCAATGCCGAATGCAGGGTCCCGTTGAACTTCGGCGAGCTCTTTACCCATGATAAACCGGTCATCTTTAATTTCCACGGCTACCCGCAGACATTAAAAAAGGTGCTCTTCGATACCGGTGAAAGAAGCGAACGATTTTCAGTTCACGGATATATCGAGAACGGCTCCACTACCACGCAGTTCGATATGCAGGTGCGCAACAAGACCAGCCGCTATCACCTCGCCATCGAGGCATTTGAAAAACTGGCCCATGATGGCGCCCTGGCTTCCGATATCGCCGGATCGATGATCATAAAATATAAAACAAAACTCCAGGAACACAGCGAGTTCATCCGGGAGAACGGTATTGATCCCGACGAGATCGAGCAATGGACATGGAAAAAAAATATCTCGTCGTAAATATCGGGAGTGCGTCAAAGAAATACGGCCTGTACGGGGCCGGGCAACTTTTGAGCGTGCATATGGAAAAGGGTGCCGACCTTATCTGCACGATAAAAACCGCCGCCGGCTCGGAAGATTTCTCCGCCAAGGCCGATGATTACGATAACGCTTCGGCGTTTATCGTAGAGCAGGCCAAGAAGCGCGGATTTATCACCGGCCCCGGCGATATTACTGCCATCGGCATGCGCATCGTGGCGCCGGGCATGTATTTTCAGGAGAACCGGCTGATCTCCGATGATTACCGGGCGAAGCTTGAGCTTGCCCGGGAGATGGCCCCGCTCCACATCAATCCCGTGCTGGCTGAACTTGATGCTATCAAAACATGGTCAGACGCAACTCCGCTCTATGGCATTTCCGACAGTGCATTCTATAAAGATATGCCCGTCGAAGCGAAGTTCTATGGTTTGCCGGAAGATATAGCGACGCAGTATCAGGTCTATCGGTACGGATACCATGGCATTTCAATGCGTTCGATAGTCGGGAAATTAGAAAAGATGGGCTCAATGCCGCCCCGGCTCATCATTTGTCACCTCGGGAGTGGTTCGACCGTTACCGCTCTTCACGATGGTCAGCCCATTGACACCTCGATGGGCTTTACGCCGCTCGAAGGCGTGCCAATGGGTTCCCGGGTGGGGAACATAGACGCCGGCGCGGTCATATTTCTTGCCAAGAAGCTGGGCGGTTCCTTGGACGAACTCGAGACAATATTAAATACGAGGTCGGGCCTTCTTGGCATCAGCGGTAAAACTCAATTCGTGAAAGATCTCATTGACCTTGAAAAGTCTGGAGACGTCGCCGCCGGCCGGGCCCTCGCAATCTTCGGCCGGGCTGTAAAGAAATACATCGGTGCGTACATGGCGCTGTTGGGGGGTCTCGATATGCTTGTCTTTACGGCAACTATCGGAGAGCGGTCCGATATTCTTCGCGATAGAATATGTTCGGATCTTGAAAGTCTCAATATTCATTTTGACCCTGTGAAGAATAATGCCACAATTGACGGGGACGGTTTTATTGAAAAGGACGGGAATCAGCTCAAAATAGCCGTTCTCGGCACTGATGAGATGGGCGAGATGGCCCGGTCGCTCGGAGATTTTCAGCCGGTGTAAAAATAAACTTACTATGAAAAGAACAATCATTATACTATCTGTGGCACTGGTCATGGTCCTGGGTCTCAGCGGGGCTGTTTGGGCTAAGAGACCCGCACCTCGTTTTAGAAGAACTCCCACTCCTACTCCTGTCGCAACAATCACACCGGCCCCAACAATCCCGTCATTGCAGTGGGGGGCGTATGTGGGTGATAGTGCAACCGATCTCGCGAACTTTGAGGGGCTGGTAGGAAGACCGGTAAATATACAGGCCACCTTTACGGGTTGGCAGGATTCTTTTCCGGACAGCAGTATCACAAACAATGTAGGTCCCAGGGGCAAGACCCTGCTTATCTTCTGGGAGTCTACCGGATATACCGAAGCCCAGATGACAAATGGTTCCCTGGACTCATACATCACATTGTTTGCCGATCAGGCCAGGGCTTATGGATATCCGGTCATTCTGGCTCCATGGCCGGAAATGAACGGTGACTGGAATGATTGGGGAGGAACCGTAGGAGCGGATTCCGCTCAGGGATTTATTGCTATGTGGCAGCATGTACACAACATCTTTACCGCGACCGGGGAGACGAATGTGAAGTGGGCCTGGGACGTAAATAATGAATCTTACCCGAGCACGCCCGGAAACGCAGCCGCAGTTTACTGGCCCGGTTCTTCTTATGTCGACTATGTCGCCGTAGACGGTTTCAACTTCGGATCAAACTCATCAAGCAGTCAGTGGCGGACATTTGCCCAGGTGTTTCCGCCTTCCTTGATGACACAGCTCGCATCGTATAATAAGCCCTTGTATATTCTCTCCACCGGAGCCATGGCCGGGCCGGATAAGGCCTCGTGGATAACGGACGGTTTTGGTACCAGGAGCGCGACGTTCATAAAAAATTATCCGCTGGTATCAGGATGGGTTTGGTTCAACCAGAACGGCGCCGATGGCAATTGGCTGGTGAATTCAGACCCGAACTCACTTACGGCATTCAGGCAGGCGATACCGTAGAAAATATCAACAGTTGATTTTCCGGAGATGAGAGTAAAATTAAATCTATGAATACAAACAACCTGAAAAGTCGTCTGTCTGTCCGTACCAACAATCAGTTAACACGCGTGAGACATCCTCTCATCATGCTGACAGCCGTTCTCGCGGTCAGTCTTGGCGTATGGGTGTCCAATGTCCGGTCTGCGGCGGCGGCCGGTCCCGACACGCCGGCCTACTACGCCGGGACATATACCCAGGGCGGGGACAATGCCTTCTCCGATTACTGGGTCCCTACGTCCCACCACCCCAGCGGCTGGACCTATATCAACTTCTCCAAAGACGCCTCATTCCTGAACGTCAGCGTCGAGGTGACCGGGGACAACACCGATGATGTGGAAGACTGGTCATCGCTGACCATCGGTGGCACCGAATACCGTATTGATGACAACCACAGCACATGGGGAACCTGTCCGTTCGGCTCCACTGACCATGTGGGGTATGCGCACGCGACATGCGAGTTCCACATCCCGCTCGCGCAACTACCCGCGGGCGATTTCCCGTTTGTCTTGCGGTATTACGGCACCTTCAGCGGGCCGAGCATTCCCGACCTCCAGGCGATAGATGATACGGGGATATCTAACAATGACAACTTCACGAGCGAAACTGATCTGACATTCGACGAACCATGCCAGAGTTACGCGTGGGCATACCTGTACCGTGATGACACGACGCCGGGCAATTATGTAGATGCAGCGGAGTGCATTGCCAACTCAGCGGTACTCGAGGACCTTTCTGTGCCTGAAGGGGCCTATGCGTACCATGTGAGGTATGGAGTGGACGGTACCGGTTCAACAACCGTGGCTGGTGATCCGGCCTCTGTCCATGTGGATACGACGGCCCCGACCGTTGAATCCGGCGCCATCACCGGTGCGAATGAAGCGACCATCAACTTCGACGAAGGGGTCTACGGACTGATGTGCGACTACGGAGGTGTTTGCGGAGATTCCGGCTCCACGCTGACCGTCAACGGAGACGACATTCGCAGTATCACCGCCTCTTCCGGGAACGGCACTGAATTGATTACGCTCACGTTCGGCGGCGACCCGGTAACAGCCGGTGCGACCGGAACGATTACCTTGAACCAACCGCCGCCGGATACTATTGCGGACCAGGCCGGTAACGAACTCGCCTCAAATACCGAAGTCGACCTGAACGGCAGTAACGAAGTGTGGGTAGACGACAACTTCACCGATGACAGCAACGACGGCGGCCACGACTGGGCATTCGACGCGTTCGATACCATTCAGGCGGGCCTCAATGCGGTCGGAGAGGGCGGAACCATCCACGTGGCCCCCGGAAATTACTACCCGGATAGCTACTACGAAATCGAGAAATCGGTCACGATCGAGGGTGATGTGGGGGATGAAAGCCGGGGACCCGGCATTGGCGCGCCTGTTCTGTATCCGGATACCTGCGATCCACCGCTTATCAACGTGAACGCCAATGACGTTACCATTCGCGGCGTGGTCGTTGACAACGAAAGCTGTCCTTCCAGGCCCGATATCCGCGTTTCACAGGAGGTCACAGGGTTCTATCTTAACGACAGCGAGCTCACCGGCGGCAAGAAGGGCGTGGACTTTTCGCCAAACGCATCCGACAACACGATTACCAACAACCTTATCCATGACCTCTCTCAGTACGGGGTGTGGATCGGCGGCGCCTCCGATAATCTCATTGAGAACAACGAGATTTACGGTATGGACGGCGAAGAGGGCGCGGGTGTTGCCTTTGGAGCGGGCGGATGTGACGGCGAATGTGTATACGATGTCTCGGGCAACGTGGTTTCAGGCAACAACATCCACGATAACGGCTTTGGCGTGTACTGGAATGCCGGCGACCAGGAGTCGCAGGTGACCATCGGTTCGGGCAATGATATCCATGACAACTGCGACAATATATACATCAACGACAACTCAACCAACCTCGTCATCACGGGCAACTCCATCCATGACAACACCTGTCCCGATTCCGGCTTGCACGTCGGCGAGGTGGACACGGGCCAACTGCGCGCGGCGGGGAACTGGTGGGGTTCGGAAAACGGTCCGTCCACTAATTACGATCCGGAAGCCAACCCGGACGGTGATGGAGAAGATATCGTCAACGTGTCCTATCCCGGTTTCGATATCCTCTTCCGCCCGTTCTGTCTGGACTCGGAATGCACAGAGTTGAGCGACGTGGGTACGGGAGATATCGGGAACCTGTTTGATGCGGGCGCATTCAGTATTCCCGACGGTGAGAACGCAGACAGTGTGAGTAGTATTTCCGCCACTTCTGATCTCACCATCAACATCGCCAGCAGTTCCGTGGTGATACCCGCGGGCACCGACATAACGAAGACCGGCGGCGGCACCTTCGACGGTACTACGCTCGGTGGCTCGGATCCCGATCTGTCCTCCCTCTCCGGCTTCTCCGGCACCGCCAAAGGAGCTTTGGAGTGGGGCGCCGATGTGGGCCTCACGTTTGACCCCGCCATCACCCTGAACATCTTCGTGGGCACCGACCTGAATGGCAAGACACTGCAAGTCAAGCGTTCTCCTGACGGAGGTTCGACATGGACACAGGATGGCATTGAACCGCCCAAGAGTTGCACGGTCACCGCCGGTATCTGCACTTTCCAGGCGACCAAAGCATCCATATATGTATCCACGTCTTCGGGCAGTAGCGGCGGCAGTAGCGGTAACTACATCTCTCCGACCCCGACCCCCGTTCCCGGCTCAGATCTACACGGCTTACATGAGGGCGACGTCTTCTCCGCCTCCGAAGGCGACCCCGACGTATATATCGTCAACACCTGGGGTTACAAGCGCCTCTTCCTGAACCCGGTCATATTCAACTTCTACGGTCACCTCGGCGGCTGGAGCGTGGTCAAGCACACTCCCGGCACGACCCGTGACTCCTTCCCGACCTCCGGTCTCTTCCGCAACTGTGAGACTGATGACCAGGCCGTATACGCGATAGAAGTCACCGGCGAAGATACCGGCACCCTCCACCATGTGCAGATGTCCGGTGATGCTGCCGTGGCTCAAGATCCGAACTTCTTCAAGAAAGTATTCTGCATCAACAATAACGAGTTCAATTGGTACAGCAAGTCCCCAATCGACTACACGTCATTGAGCCAGGTGCCGGTATATGTAAGGCACTAGATCAGATTTTCTGTTAACCAAAAGGCCCGCTATTGCGGGCCTTTTGGTTACCCTGAGATCACGCCGCCCATAGATGGGGCATCGGAGATTTTATCGACCCACTCCCGCATTTCTTCCCGCTACTGCGCCGGTGGTCCAGCAGAGCTGGAGGCTATAACCGCCGGACGGGCGGACAATGTTTAGCGTGTCGCCGACGAGATAGAGATTTGAGATAACATGCGACCGCATGGTTTTAAAATCAACTTCTTCAAGAACAATGCCGCCGCTGGTGATGACAGCTTTTTCCATTCCGAGAACGCCCGAGACATGAAGTGTGAGAGATTTTAGAGTCTGAACAAGTTGTAAACGGGCCTCCCGGCTTATGCTGTGGCATGGAGTTTTCGGATCTATGCCGGAGAGTTCGCCCAATGTCTGTATGAGAGCGGCCGGCAGGAGGTCGGTCATGATGTTTTTGAACTGCTTATTGCTCTGGGCCTTGAATAATTCTTGGACGGCAGTATCAACCTGCTTATGGTCGAGAGCCGGCAGGAGATCGGTCGTGAGTGTGACCGTGCCGTATTCCATGAGCTCACGGATGCCGTCGCTCATATTTAAAACCGTCGGACCGCTGATACCGAAGTGCGTGAAGAGAAGTTTTCCTTTGTGCACGCTTTGCTTGATCCCGTTTTGAAATATCGTAAAGCGCGCCATCGGCAAACTCACGCCCTGAAGGCGCTTTATCCAGGGATCGCTTAATTTGACGGGCACCAATGCCGGTGCGGTGTCTATAACCGTGTGGCCCAGAGAACGCAGCCAGCCGAAACCCTCGCCCGTGGAGCCCGTCTCGGGATGGGATTTTCCGCCCGTGGCCAAAATGAACGATCTGCCCTGAATAACACTGCCATTGGCGAGCTTTACGCCGCTGATGGTTTTGGCGTCAGTCATGACGAAGCTCTCGACAGGGGAGTTGGCCATGATGGTTACCTTTCCTTCCTTCAGATAATCACGCAGAACATTCCAGACTGATTGAGCCTTGTCGCTTACCGGAAAGACGCGCAGTTCGTTCTCGATCTTGGTCGGCATGTTCCGCCCATGAAAAAAGTCGAGAGTTTCCTTAACGCTCCATTGTGAAAAAGCGGAAAAGAGAAATTTGCCGGGCCGGCCGAACTTCTCAAGTAGTTTGCGGGTATCCAACTCCGCGTTCGTGACGTTACAGCGTCCGCCGCCGGTAATGAGCAGTTTTTTACCGAGAATAGGATTTTTCTCTATCAGAAGGACCCCGGCTGCTGTGGCCGCGGCGGTACCGGCCGCCATCATACCCGAGGGCCCGCCCCCGATGACGACAACGTCCCAGATCTCCTGATTGTGCGAGGCCGAAGGGCGTTTCATGCGCTGGCAAGCATACCACATTTACCGACATGAATAAATATGGTATAGTATATCGCTACGACAGTCATCACTATGGCCCAAGAATCAATAATCAGATTTGAAAAAGTAGGGTTCGAATACGGACACAATAAACACATCCTCGAAGAGGTTGATTTTTCATTAAGGAGAGGTTCCAAGACAACTATCATGGGCCAGAACGGCGCGGGCAAGAGCACGATATTTCAGCTTATCACCGGCGTCCTGAAACCTGTTAGCGGTGCCGTCCATCTCGCGCCCCGGCTCACAATAGCCATCTCACGCCAGGTCATTCCGCGCGACCAGCTCGACCTCACCGTCCGGGAATTTTTCCAAAAGTGTTTTACTGAAACCGTCTACGATATCGACCCGCGGATCGATGAAGTGCTTGAAGTGGTGAACCTGCCGGTTGCCCACGACCGCATTATCCGCTCGTTCTCGGGCGGCCAGCAGGCCAGACTGCTGCTTGCCTCCGCACTCATACAGAATTCCGACGTTCTGCTCCTGGACGAGCCGACCAACAATCTCGACAAAGCCGGTGTTGCTCACTTAAGGCAATTTCTGATCGATTTCAATAAAACGTGCATCGTCATCTCGCATGACGCCGGATTCCTGAATGCATTTACGCAAGGGGTGTTGTATCTCGATGTTCATACCCGCAAAGTCGAGCAATACGTCGGCAATTACTTTGATGTCGTTGAGCAAATCACCGCCCGCATCGAGCGGGAGAACAGCAAGAACGCCCGTCTGGCCAAGGAGGCGATAGAGAAAAAAGAAAAAGCCAATTTCTTCGCGATGAAAGGCGGACGCCTGCGCTTGCTGGCCAAGCGGATGCGCGAGGCAGCCGAAGAGATGGAAGAGAGCCAGGTCGACGTCCGGAAGGAAGACAAGACCATCCGGAAATTCACCATTCCGGCCCAGACTGATCTCATCGGAGAGATAGCCCACATTTCATCCTTCTCCGTCATGCACGGACACAAGCCCAAGGTCAAAAAAGTCGACATATCTTTGAACAAGAATCGCCACCTGCTCCTGGTCGGCCCCAATGGCATCGGCAAAAGCACTTTGCTCGAAGCCCTTGCCTCGGGTAAAGCCCCGGGAGCAAAGATAGCCCCGAGAGTTACCATCGGCTATTACCGCCAGGATTTCTCGACGCTTAATTTTGAAGATACGGTCTATGATTCCCTAGCCTCAATAGGCAAAGGTCTCGATGAACAGGATATCCGGTCCGTGGCCGCGGGGTTTCTCATCACCGCCGACACCATACGCAGCAAGATCGGCAGTTTATCGGAAGGACAGAAGGGGTTGGTCGCATTTGCACAGTTGGTTCTTCAGAGGCCGGGCCTTCTCATCCTCGACGAGCCGACCAATCACATCAATTTCAGACATTTGCCGGTTATCGCCGCCGCCCTCGACAGTTATCAGGGTGCAATGATCCTCGTAAGCCACGTTCCCGAATTTGTAAGCCAGATCCGCATCGATGAGACTCTGGACCTCGATAGTTAGGGATGAAAAAATGGCTGCTGATCCGGGCTATGTCTTGCCGACACTTCGTGGTGTATATTTATGAAGTAAAGCTGATAACCTTGAATCATTGGTTACTCTCTATAACACAATCTCATCTGACGGTTTTATCGCCCGGAAAGACGGCAGTGAAGATTTTATTCCGGACGAACTATGGCCTAGTTTTCTCAAACTCTGCATGCAATACAGTTCGTTCGTCATGGGAAGAAAGACATACGATGCCCTTCAGAACTATGGTCAAAAACTCCTTGAACCATTCGAGAAACTCACCATCAAGAAAATAGTGGTAACCAATAATCGAAATTTTCATCCGAAGCCGGGGTATATTGTCGCCAACTCGCTCGATGATGCCCTGGGCCACGGACCCGATGTCCTGGTATCGAGCGGTCCCATCCTGAATACTTCTTTGCTGAAGAACGGACTTATCGACAAAGTTATTTTTTATGCGGTTCCGGTCACTGTCGGCGAAGGCATTAAGCCTTTCGATATCGAAACTGAGCGCTATCTTATTCCCGCATCTCCGCCGAGAAGCACTGAAGGGGTGACCATATACGAATATCGCGTCGTACATTAGTCCGCGGAAATAAAAAGCCGCATGGGTTGCCCATGCGGTCTACTGGATACGCTTCATACTTCGCCGTGCCGCGCGGATGCTTTCCGTCAACACTTTGATAATGGTGCCGAGTTCGTTCCCGCCTTTATCTTCGCTGCCGCTGCCGATGGTCAATGGCGGAGTAATGCGGATGGTCGAGATTCCCGCATCGAGGAACAGGACGCCGAGCTTTCGGGCCTGGAGTACCACCTCGTCTCTGAAATGCCGTGCCGGCTTCCGGGTATTCGGATTCCAGAATTCAATTCCGTGCATCAGCCCCATGCCCCTGACGTTATGAACGACGTCAGGATAATCCTGGGCGATGGTTCTCAGGGCCGGCCCGAGCACTCTTTCGCCGAGGTCATATGCCCGTTGAGGCAGGTTCTCGGATGTCAGCTGTGAGAGCACCTCTAAAGCTATGGCCGATCCGAGAGGCGAGCCGGCAAATGTGCTCGATTGCTGACCCTTCTGCGTCCAGCCCATTTTGGCGTCATAAACGACCGCGCTGAACGGAAAACCGTACGCCAATGACTTGGAGATGACGACCACGTCCGGGTCGATGTTGAAGTGCTCAAAGGCGAACATCTTTCCCGTCCGGCCCAGTCCCGTCTGGATCTCGTCAACGATGACGTAAACGCCATTGCTTCTGAAGAACCTGACCAGGTCTTGGAGCGCTTCCCTGGAGGCGACGTTGATCCCGCCTTCGCCCTGGATCATTTCAAAGATCACGGCGTTAACGGAGTCGATATCGATCTTGCCCTTGCGGCATGCCAGCTTCACTTCCTCGAGGTACTCGCTCGCCCCGTAATCGATGAATTGAACATCGCCGGAGTCGTCGTAGACGAAATACGGGTGGTTCGCCGGGAAGTGAATGTGGTAGTTGGTGAAAGCGTTAGTCGGGTAGTTCTCCCGTTGGATCGGTTTCGAACAGGTCAACGACAACGCGCCGAGCGTACGGCCGTGGAAGGCGCCGTAGCAGGCGATGAAATCTTTGCGGTTCCGGTTCCGGCGCGAAGATTTGGATCGGGCGTTGTAGCAAAGTTTCACGGCCGCTTCGACTCCCTCAGCTCCGGAGTTGGCAAAGACGACCTCGCGCTCCGCCTTGATGGGCGTCAATTCGGTCAGTGCCCAGGCCAGGTCAAGCGCGTAATCATTCTCCATGTCGTGGAACGGATAGCCGAAGACCTCTTTTTGGTTCATCAGAACCTGACGGATGACCTTCTTTATCCTTTCGTTACCATAGCCGAGGTTTTTGGTGCATACCCCGGCGGAAGCATCGACCAGCGAGCGGCGCTGCCCGTTCTCTGAGATACTGATGCGCGACCCCTTGCCGTCGAGCCATACCAAATTCGGGTCGATAACGGTCGTAAAGGCGTAGCGGTCTTGCTTGATATTACGGGCTATTTTCTCAGCTTTCTCCGAAAAGTCAGCCTTATTGACCATTCCGTTAGCGTTGCTCATATCAACACCCTTTTTAAGGAACAGCGGGTTGACTATACCAGACTCTAAAGGAGGGTGTCGAGGGGTTAAAAAATTACCATCCGAACGTCTCATTAGTGCAAGATTTGGTAGGGTCAGGGCTGGAAAAAATACTCAAAAATCTTTAGAATATTGTATAGTCTTCCGTCATCAACCGGAGATATCAAAAAGAGTTGCCATGACATCGAATCCGATAAAGATCAACCGCTTTCTGCACCAGCTTTTTGAGCTTGGTGTCGTGCTTAAGGCCGTCAACGGTACCTGGGAAACGTTGAGCGGAGTGTTCTTTCTTTTTTTCAACACGACATTAGCCCGCCTCGCCGGTTTTCTGGTCCGCGGTGAGCTTCTGGAAAATCCGCAGGATCGTCTCGCCAATTATCTGACGCACATTCCGACCCAGGCCCGGAAGTTTGCCGGCACCTATATTCTTATCCATGGAGTTCTCAATATATTTCTGGCCATCCAGTTGTTCCGTAATCGGTTATGGGCGTATCTGGTGACTATCGCCGCAACGGCGGTATTCATTCTGTACCAGTTGTACCGCATCCATCTCTATCACTCGATGGTTCTTCTCGCGGTCACGGTCGTAGATATCGGGTTCATACTGCTGACCTACCACGAGTATCGGACCCGTGTTTCCGGGGTGGCGGCAACCGGCCCAAAATAGTAAGATGAAATCATATGAAATGGACTAAACTCGCAACAATGGCGGTCCTGTCATTTTTGGCCATGTACATACTTATGTATCTGATGGTCGATACATACGGTAACGTATACGTAAACCTGGACCAGCTGTATATGGTAGTCGCAATGACCGCAGCGATGATGCTTATAGAGATGGTCGTAATGAGCTCGATGTATGGACAGGAGGTTAAAATGGCCGTTGCCGGCTTAAGCATTATCGCGCTTATTGCCTCCGTCCTATTCATCAGGAGCCAGGTCGGCGTTTCAGATAAGGAATTCCTCCGGTCGATGATTCCTCACCACGGAGCCGCATTGCTCATGTGTGAAAATGCCGATTTGAAAGATCCCGAGATCAAAAAGCTGTGCGCTGACATCATTGCCGGCCAGCAGTCACAGATCGATTGGATGAGAGCAAAACTTCAAGCTTTGGAATAAAATAAAACTAATACACCCATGAATAAAAATTATCTGTACGTTATCCGCATCGGCCTCGCTCTTGTTTTTCTGGCCAATAGTCTTACCGCTTTCTTCGCCCCCGATGAATTCAGAGAACTCGTTGGAGCATCTTTCATATCCAGCCTTCTCCCTATCTCTGCCGTCACCCTCGTCCTTATCATCAGTATTAACGATCTCCTGGTCGCGATACTGCTTGTTTCCAATAAACTTCAGAAATATGTGCCTCTTTGGGCTATGCTATGGCTCATCGGGGTCATGGTTGTCATCGGCGAACCGCTCGACGTCTTGGAGCATCTCGGATTCTTCTCGATGGCATTGTTCTTGTGGCTGACCGCCTCACCTAACCGCGCGGAGCAGGGAAAATAAACTATGTGCGGAATTTTCGGATATACCGGTAAAAAAGAAGCTATGCCCATCCTCATCGATGGGCTTACTTCATTGGAATACCGGGGGTATGACTCGGCGGGCATTTATATTCCCGGAGCCGGTTCAGTCCGGGCGGTCGGTGCGGTCGGGAGTCTCAAGTCGAAACTTCCCAAAAACCTGAAAGGCGAGAGCGGTATTGCCCATCTGCGGTGGGCGACCCATGGCGAACCGACAGTGGCGAACGCCCATCCCCACCGGGATTGCTCGGGCACAATATGGGTCGTGCATAACGGCATCATCGAGAACCATCAGGAGCTGAGAGATAAATTGATCAAAGAGGGCCACAAATTCCTATCAAAAACCGATACCGAGGTTCTCCCGCATCTTGTCGAGCATTACTTTAAAAAAGAAAAAGATCTCGAAAGGGCAGTTCTTAAAACTCTGCGGGATATCAGGGGCACCTACGGCGCCGTGTTCGTATCCGAACAGGAGCCGGACAAGCTTATTGCCGTGAGAATGGGCGCGCCGGTCGTACTCGGTCTCGGGGACGGCGAGAACTTCATCGCCTCCGATCCGTCGCCGATACTGCGCCATACCAAGAACGTCATCTATCTTCAGGACGGCGAGATGGCCGTCATCACGCCGACGAGTCACGCCATCTATACCTTCGACCGTGCTCGCGTCCGGCGCTCTCCCGAAAAAGTAGAATGGAGTCCCGAGCAGATCCAGAAAGGCGGTTTCAAACACTTTATGCTCAAGGAGATCATGGAGGGACCGGAGGTCATCGAAAATACCCTGCGCGGCAGGTTAGTGGTCGACAAGGGCTTGGCCAAACTCGGCGGTCTGGAATCGGTTTCCGAGAAACTGCGGGGCGTAAAAAGGATAATCATCGTCGGCTGCGGCACGGCCTACTATGCCGGCTTGGTCGGCGAATACATGCTTGAAGAATATGCCGGCATCCCGGTCGAAGTGGAGGTCGGCTCCGAGTTCCGTTACCGAAAGCCGGTCATGGACAGCGAAACTATCCTCTTGGCCGTTTCGCAATCGGGCGAGACGGCCGATACGCTGGAAGCCATCCGCGAGGCGAAACGAAAAGGCATCCTCACGCTCGGTATCGTTAACACGGTCGGTTCCACTATCGCCCGCGAAACTGACGCCGGCATTTTCAATCATGCCGGCCCTGAGATCGGCGTCGCCTCGACCAAAGCCTTCCTGTCCCAGGTTACTGCTCTGGCATTACTGACGCTGTTCCTTGGCAGGCAGCGCCAGATGTCGTTGGTCACCGGCAAGCGCATCGCCAAAGAACTGCTCGACCTGCCCGAAAAAGTCGATATCATCCTGTCAGACCACCAGAAGCTCCGGTCGCTGGCCAGAAAATATTCCAAATATGACGATTTTCTCTACATCGGCCGGAAATATAACTACCCCATCGCACTCGAGGGCGCGTTGAAACTGAAAGAGGTCTCATACGTGCATGCCGAAGGATGCGGAGCGGGGGAGATGAAGCACGGGCCGTTGGCAATGATAGATCCGAACTTTCCCACCGTCGCCATCGCTCCCAAGGACAGCGTTTATGAAAAAATGGTCTCCAATATCCAGGAAATAAAGGCCCGCAAAGGGAAAGTGCTGGTCATCACGAACCGCGAAGGCAAGGAACTTCGTGCTCTGGCTGACGACCTGATAGTGGTGCCCAAAACCCTGGAGATGCTTTCTCCTATCCTGACCGTCGTGCCGCTCCAGCTCTTCGCATACTATTTCGCCGTTGAAAAAGGTTTGAACGTCGACCGGCCGCGCAATCTTGCGAAGTCGGTCACGGTAGAATAAGACCTGCCGCCTTCCGTGGAAGGCGGCAGTATTTTGTTCATATCAATAGTAGTCAGTCTGAACCCGAAGGGTATAATAGGAGTATGAAAAAACAACTTATTCTCGCCATAGTTTTCGGTGCTATCGTTCTCGGGCTCGGTTTCGCAGGTCTCACGCGAGCCGTGAGTTTGCAAGGTACGTCGTTCGTTTTTAGTGAGGACATTTTGGTAACCCCTTCCGACTTGGGGGTTGATAATGTAGGTACTCTGCCGACAAGCAACTTCTATTTCCTGAAACAATGGGGCCGGGGAATAGAACGTTTATTTACCTTTAACGCGGTCAGTAAACTCGTGGGGCGGCAGCGAGTTCTCCGGCGAGACCGGCTCCGCATATGATGGTCACTTCAACCGGCCGGGCAAAGCCATCACGGTCAGCTCCGGTGACAGCGGCTATGGCGTCGAATATCCGGCAGCTTCCCGGTACGTGACGGCGGTCGGCGGCACAACGTTGAACTTCTCGGGCGGTTCATATCTGAACGAAACCGTGTGGAACGGCGCCGGCAGCGGTTGCAGCGCTTATGAGACCAAGCCGGGCTGGCAGACCGACACCGGATGTATCCGCAGGACTGTGGCGGATGTTTCGGCAGATGCCGATCCCAATACCGGCGCTGCGGTATACGACAGCGTCCGCTATCAGGGACATTCCGGTTGGTACCGGGTAGGCGGCACCAGTCTTGCCTCACCGCTTATTGCCGGTATCTACGCGCTGGCCGGCGGCGTCGCTCCCGGTGTGGCGGGTAATTCGTTGCCGTATCTCCAGAGCCCTTCAACTAATTTGCATGATGTCACGAGCGGCAGTAACGGCAATTGCAGTGGCACTTACCTTTGTACTGCCGGAACCGGCTATGACGGACCGACAGGATGGGGCACCCCGAATAGTTTAGGTGCTTTCTAAAGATAACCAGAATCAAAAACTGCCCGTTCGGGCAGTTTTTGATTCTGCGGGTAAGATATTATTGACTTATTTTTATTTTTATGCTATCATCAGACATAATTTATCGGGCACTCTATACGCTCAAAAGCATATAATGTTCAAAAAAATAAGCATTATCGCAGTCGTTGTGGCCATTCTCCCGTTTGCATTCGGCATTTTGCCGTCTTTTCAGGCGGAAGCCGCCGGACCCAACCTTATCCTCAACCCCTCTCTTGAAACCGCCGGCACCGGCGGCCTTCCCGCGAACTGGTTCAACGGCTCTTGGGGGACGAACAATGCCGCCATCACCTATCCCGTAACCGGCGTGAGCGGGGGAGTTGCGGCCCGCACGACCATTACCTCCTATACCAATGGCGATGGGAAGATCTTTTTTACCGACGTTCCGGTCACACCCAATACTACGTATACGTTCCATGACCAGTATATCGGCACTGTTTCTACCGAAGTTGATGTCCGTGTTACTACCACTACGGGTGCCTTCCAATACATTTATGTGGCCACCGAAGCTTCGTCTGCGGCCTGGAAGTCTCTTTCATTAAATTTTACTACGCCTGCTAATGTGCAGTCGGTAACCTTTTTCCACCTGATCCATTCGGTCGGTTCATTGACCATTGATGATGCATCATTAATATCACTTGCTCCCACGCCGACGCCTACTCCCACGCCGACGCCTACTCCCACGCCGACGCCTACTCCCACGC
>JAHFKT010000038.1 GCA_023245235.1 Candidatus Yanofskyibacteriota bacterium | reverse complement strand
GGTCATCACAAGGTTGAGAGAAAATGGTGCCAGCGTCATCTCCGGCTACCGTAAAGGTGAAGCTCGCGTTGACCGTGGCGCTCATGACGACGGGGTCGACGATGGCGACGAAGGTGTCGGCGGAATCAACCACGGCACTGTTGTTGTCGTTCACGGTAGAGGAGGTCTGGACCTTTACCTTGTACGAAGCATTGCTCGTTACCGGGTTGGTAATGCCAGGAGTACCGTCTATTGAAACAGTTTTCGCGCCGGCCGATACCGTATCAGTCGGACACAGTATCAGGTGCATCGTATCGAATTCATGACTCGCTGAAGCGTACACTTCACTGGCGGCACCTGTACAAGCGGCGAGGTTGGCAACCTGGGTCGCGCCCGTAACAGCGGAAACAGTTGCCGTAGCTCCGAAACCGAAAGCTTGGGTGCCCGGGTCAAAAGATATCTTGATATCTCCGCCCGCGGGAACGGTGGATACAGTTGTGAAGGCCAGAGCATGGTCTGAGGCGGTGCTCGGCCGGGAATCGGTCAACGTATCACTGACGGATGTCAGCTGGGCGGCGTTGGCGGTAAAGACGCCAAGCGGTATGCTCCAGGTCAAAAGCGAGCTCATCAAAACTAACGACGTGGCTATTCTTGAAGTTCGTAATGTTCTAAGTTTTATCATGGTGTTAGGTCTTATTTTTTTCAAAGGCATACATAATTTTTGATAGCTTTTCTAATCGACCCTCCTTTGTGGCGTGCACCGCTAAGAAGAATAGAATCAGCTACATTATGCAATTATGCCCGGTTTACTTTTTTATCTTCGCAGTGCGGGTTTATCCACAATGCGTATGATACTGACTAATTATATCATCGGCCGTGAATTAACCCCACACATCACAAGGAGCATCAAAAAACACTGTAACTGCGCCAGTATTCGATGGTTTGTCAAATATTGTCCACACCCTATATACAGAAGAGAGCGATTTTTTACTTCTTACGGCGAACCGCGGCGGCCGTTGCGATGCGGCGTTTGATGCCGAACATCACGAGGGCGGCGCAGATGAGTAGGATGCCCACGAACAAAGAGAACTGTTTGGGCGGAACGAACAAAAAACCGGTGGTGCCCGAAAGCGTCTGCTTGTCATCGGGTCCGTATCCGAGCGAAAGGACGGCCCGGTAGAATCCCATGTTCCAGATGTCATTTTTACCCTGCCAGTTGATGTTGAACTGGCGGATCGAGTGCGGCGATACGCTGACGGCGTCCGGGCCGGAATTGACCGGGACATCCGCTACCTTGCTGCCCCACATATTGTAGACGGCGATGGCGCCCTCGGGGCGGAGATGGGCGTTGCCGCGGTTCTCAAAGCGCAGGACGAAGTTCACGTCGGGCCGGCCGTAGAACTCCCGGTCGCTCCGGAACTCCCTGACGATGGCCGTGTCGGTGAGCTGGCCCTTGATCCGGGCAACAATGAGCGAGGCGACCGAACTGGAGAGGGTAATAGGGGAGCCGCTCCGGGGCGCTCCTTCGGGGGGCTGGGTGCCGATGACGACGGCCGCGTAATAATCGCCCGGAGAAGCATCCATGGGCACATGGACGCTGAAAGGCACTTCAACGCTTTTGCCTTTGGGCACCGATACCGGGTCGGCGGTTATCGTGACCCACCGCGCCAGCGTGCTTGCTGAATCGTCGCCGCTGACGACGGGCATGAACTTCCCGTTCACGCCGTCGCCCTCCGGCAAAAAGTCCATGACCCGGACATAAAGCTTCAGATCATACGCATTCGTATTCGATACTTTGACATAGCTGGACCAGGTGTCGCCTTTGGCCGGAGATATCTGGAACAGGGGCGGCGTCACGGAAAGGACCAGGGAGTCCGCGGCCGAAACCTGCTGCCGGCCGAACAGCGCCAGAACTATCAGCGGGAGGATGAGTTTTATTGTTCTAATCTTCATCTTTATCATCTTTGGGCGAGCGTTTAAGGATCCGTATCAGGCCGAACATACAGGCCAGCAGGAGCAGGGTGATCCCGGCTACCACCGGCAGGGGCAGAACCCAGAAAAAGACCGTATCCTGGAGGGTACCGGAGCTTCCGTACTGGACGTCGAGCATGGCCTTGTATCTGCCGAACGCCCCGATCTTGAACAGCGTGCCGATGGCGGCCAAGGCGCCTCCGCTCCCGTCGCCGCTTTTCGGCATCCAGTTTTCGGCCAGGTCGGACTTCTGGGAGGGCGGGACGGCCTGGTGGCCGGTATTCACCGGGATGGCGTCGATCTCTTCTCCCCGCCGGTCGTATATCCTGATCTCTCCGGCCGGGGTCAGTCCCTGGTCGCCGATATTTTCAAGGATGTAGTTGAACGATACCGGGAGGCGGGTATAGAGGATGCTGTCGGTGAAAAAAGACAGGAGCTGCATTTTTTCCTGGCCGAAGACCTCCAGGTTCACGGTCAGGTATTTAACCGAGCTGAAATCGGATTGGTTCGGGTTGTCGACAAGAAAAAGGATGACGGCGTGGTAGTTGCCGGCTTTGGCGTACGTGTCCACTTTCATTGACCAGTCGATGGTGCGTTCTTCGCCCGGCTTGAGCACGATGTTATTCCGGACGATATTGATCCAGTTGGCCAGCGAAGCACTGCGTTCCTCGGCGGTAAGGTCCGTTGTAAATTTCTGAT
>JAHFKT010000010.1 GCA_023245235.1 Candidatus Yanofskyibacteriota bacterium | reverse complement strand
CATAAGCTCTGGGAGGACATGATGGTTCCCGGCTCGGTCGTGGCAGTCGGAGGCATCATTGAATACGATGCGGGTAAAAAGGAAAAAGATATCCTGCTGGTCAAAACCCATAAATGGGGCGGCCGGTACTCGATCGTCGGCGGCAAGGTCCGCCGGAACGAGCGTCTTGAAGAGGCGCTGTTGAGGGAGGTACGTGAAGAGACGGGACTCAATGCCAAAGTCGGCAGTAATATCTGCACATTTGACCAGGTTAAGAACTCCGGCTATTACGTGCCGGGTATTCAGCATATCTTCGTGGATAATGCGGTACGTGTCGCTTCACGGCGTGTGCGCTTGAACGAAGAAGCCCAGGAGTACGTCTGGATGCCGGCCAGCATCGCACTGCGCGACCTGCCGATCGAGCCCAATGCACGGCATACGATCGAGCTCTATGTCCGACAGACCCGGCAATGATTTGGAAATACCGATCCGAAGAGTTAAACTTATTATTGATACAAAGATCAGATATGAAAAACAATATATTCAACATCGTCAGGATCTATCTGCCGCTTGCTGCGGCCATTTCGGCCATGTCAGGTTTGGTCTATCTCGCGGTCCAGCAGGATTACCGCCAATCAGCTAACGACCCCCAGATACAGATAGCCGAAGATTTTGCAGGCCAACTGGCAGCCGGCCGTCCCATGGGACAGATTGACCAGAATTCCCAGCTCAACATCGCAAAGAGTCTCGCGCCCTACATTTTGTTCTATGACGAACAGGGCAAGTTCATCACCGGCTCGGGCCAACTCAACGGACAGCCGCCGACGCTGCCGGCAGGTGTTTTTGATACCGCCCGGCAGGCGGGGGAAGACCGGATAACCTGGCAGCCCCAGGACGACGTCAGAAGTGCTTTGGTGGTTGTGCATGTATCCGGCCAGCAGTCGGGATTCGTAGCCGCCGGCCGGTCGCTTCGCGAAGTCGAACAGCGTGAATGGAAGCTTCTCTGGTACGTGTTCGGCGCCTGGCTGGCCGCGCTTGTCATTTCATTGCTCGTGCTTATTGTAATCGAAGGGGGCTGGTATATGCTCGGCCGGCGGGAACCGGCTGATACCGAGACCGAAGACATCGAATAAATCCGCTTTTAATATGGAACATCAAACTCTTGCAATAATGAGGCGGGGCGACGAAGTATTGCTTGGTATGAAGAAGCGCCGCTTTGGTACGGGCAAATGGAACGGCTTCGGCGGAAAGTTATTGGAAGGCGAAACTATCGAGGCGGCATTGCTCAGAGAGATGAACGAAGAGATCGGCGTGACCGTTGCCGAGGAATCTTTGGAAAAAGTCGCAAACCTGGTCTTTCTCTGGAAGAACGGATTGCATGTCAATGTCCATACGTATGTGGTAAAAAGCTGGACCGGAGAGCCGCAGGAGTCGGAAGAAATGGCTCCCCGATGGTTCAAGATAAACGAGATCCCGTTCGATGCCATGTGGGCCGACGACAAACACTGGCTGCCGCTGGTCCTGGCCGGTAAAAAGATCGAAGCCGAGTTCCATTTCACTGAAGACGGCAATGACTTTGAATGGATGGACGTGAAAGAGGTATGAAGATCCACCGTTTTATCGGAGGATTCGATCTCAGAGAGGGGGACTATATTATTACCGATGAAGACATAACCCATCAGATATGGGATGTTTTGAAACTGAAACCGGGCGAGCGGATAGTACTGTGCGATGGCAACATGAATGAGGGCATTGCGGTAATAGGGGAGAAGAAGAGCCCCGGCATTCTCGTGAACATCGAGAGCGTAGCCGTGAATACGAATGAACCGGACCGGCACGTGACTCTATACTGTGCAATTTTAAAGAATGAGAATTTTGAACTGGTATGCCAGAAAGCCACGGAAGCCGGCATTTCCGAGCTCGTGCCGCTCATTACCGAAAGAACGGTGAAGTTGAACCTCCGGTCGGAGCGTCTCGGGAAGATAATCAGGGAAGCCGCCGAGCAGTCCGGCCGCGGCCGGGTGCCGGCGCTACGCCCGGCCATGAAACTACTCGATGCCATCAAAAATGTCGCCCGATCCACGATGCGGATCTGTTTTGATGTCTCCGGAACGGAGGTCAGTGAAATTACCGGCCATGGGATAGCGGTATTCATCGGGCCCGAAGGCGGTTGGTCGGAGCCTGAGCTTGCGTTGTTCCGCGGCAATGATTTTTCGATCTCTTCTCTCGGTCCCCGCATGCTTCGTGCCGAGACCGCGGCCATCGTTGCCGCCTGGCTTGCCAGCCGCTCATAGCGGGGTATAATCCCTCATATTGTTCATTACAACCATGACGAAAGTGGTCATCGGACTTGTGGCCCACGCTTCCGGGGGAAAGGAAACTTTCGGAACGATCCTGAAAGAATGGGCCGGGGAGAACGGTTTTACGGTAGAGATCATCTCTACCGGTTCTGGCGGGCTTCTCGGAAAGGTCGGAGACGATCTCCGGGGAACAGGCTTCCAGAAGAACACGGCGAATCTCATCATTCTTTCCAACGCTATCCGGGTCCATCTGGGCAAGGATACGCTCGCCAGGGGTGCCGGGCTCTTGGTTGCCCGCTCGGCGGCTGAGATCGTGGTCTATGATTCGATACGCTGGGATACCGACATGCAGGTCGTCCAGGGATTCAAAGACCATATGACCATATTCGTGACGGCTGATGCGGAGACCCGCTACCAGCGTCTTAAGGATCGGGCCAGGGACGGCGAGGCGGTAATGTCCTGGATGGAATTCCTGAAACGTGAACAGGACCCGACGGCCGTTGAGATCCAGCGCCTCGGCGAGATGGCCGATTTCAAGATCGCCAACAAGCTCGGCCTGGAAGAATACCGAAAGTCGGTCCGCAACTTTCTTCAATCGTACGTCAAACTGATCCTTGAACGCGGCAACCCTTCCCGGGGAATTCTCTGACGGCGCTTTAGCCTGTTAAGAATCCCTGCGGGGTTGCTTTTTTTTACGATTATTTCATAATAAGGGCGCGTTATTTCACAATACATGAAGTTGCTCAAAGATGAGGTCTTGAACGGACTTGCTGAACGCGGCGCCAATGTGGCCCAGTTCGTAAGTTTCGGGCCCGACGAAAAGCAGCGGTTCTGCCGCGTACGGAACGTGCCCGTCGGTCAGCAATTCCCGACCGTGTTCCAGGCCCTGGAATGCCTCCTGCAGAATGCCGAGGCGGCCTCGATCAATATCAGGACGTTTCTGGTAGACAAGCCGGACGGTAACCCGTTCGAGTACGGACTCAAAAGCGCTTCCGATGCGGAAGCGAAGGTGGTCAAGTTTTTGCGCGAGGGATTCCATGTCATCGTCAACGAGACGATCCACGTCAATGACGGCGGATTTTCGGGGGTCGTATTCGGTTCCCTCATCGAAGGTGCCCCGAATGACATTCCGCGGTGCGTGGAGAAGCCGGGGTGCATGCAGCTGCCCCGGGCGATGGGCCTGGACCTGATCAAGAAAGTGTACGGCTTCGTGTTTCACATGCCGTTCGACCGGAGTTACCGGGTGGAATTTTCAGTCCATCCGCACCGGGTCGGATACGGCCATGACCGCCAGATCATCTGGCAAGCCGAACAGTATGATGCCGGAGCAATTCCTCCCGAACCGCAGCTGATTTGGCCGAACAAGTTCAGCCGGATCATGGGCGACAAGGCTTTCGGGCTTCTCGTCGCCGATCTGTACGGATTTCCCGTTCCCCGGACGATGGTGTTCGGCCGGCAGATCCCGCAGTTCGAACTCGGACTGGAATTGAAGAACGGAGAACCGGTTTGGGTGCGTACCGTTCCCAAGGAACAGACGCCCGGAAAGTTCCAGACCGTCCGCGGATACAAAGACCCGTTCCAGATCATGCAGGACGACGATCCGGACAACACCAAGATCGCGGCCATCCTGATCCAGGACGGTGTCCCTGCCACGTATTCCGGATCGGCTATCACCTCAAGTGACGGCGAGATGATCCTGGAAGGCTGCAGGGGATACGGCGATGATTTCATGATCGGCCAGCGTTCACCGGAAGAGTTGCCGGCCAGCGTGACCGGAGAAACCGGATTCCTGTTCGACCGGATGCGCGAGCGTCTCGGTGATATCCGCTTCGAGTGGGTATTCGACGGCCGCCATGCCTGGGTTCTCCAGCTGCACCGGGGCAAGTCGGCAAGCTCCGGCAGCGTCATCTATCCCGGCACGCCGGCGAGATGGGTCCAGTTCGATGTTCAGCAGGGACTTGAACCGCTGCGGGCACTTGTAGCCGAAGCTCAGAAGAACGGCCTCGGCGTCGTTCTGAACGGCGAGGTCGGCATCACGTCTCACTTCGGAGATATCCTGCGCAAGGCCAAGGTTCCGGCCCGTCTGCTTCAGATCAAAACCAACGTAGCGTAACGCCGGCCCCAAAGGGCCGGCTTTTTCTTTTTGCCAGGTTTGCTACAGTATTGATAATGAAGAAGAAGCCCGTCAAAGCCAAACGCCCGGAGTGGGATGAATATTTCCTCGAAATAGCCAAGGTTGTCGGCCGGCGTTCGACATGCGACCGGTCGCAGGTCGGCGCGGTACTGGTGAAAGACCGCTTCATCCTGGCTACCGGATATAACGGTGCCGCAAAAGGCATGCCTCATTGCGATGATGTGGGCCACGAGTTAGTGGACGGTCATTGTGTCCGCACGGTCCATGCCGAGTCGAACGCCATCATCCAGGCAGCGCGGCTGGGCAAGTCCATCGACGGCGCAACCCTCTACCTGACCATCTCCCCCTGTTACGACTGTTTTAAAATGATCGTGAACGCCGGCATTAAACGGGTGGTCTATAATAATTTCTATATGAGCCGCTATGGAGCTTCGGGCCAGGTTCTGAAACTTGCCAAAACTTCGGGTGTTAATATCGTCAACTACACAAAAGAATCTCAATTGATATAGTGGCTGAAAGCTTCTTAACAATGAAAAAGAAGAACCGGCTGCTTATTCTGGTCGGCCCGCGGGCGATCGGCAAAACATTCTGGATCGAGAAGCTTACCGCGTACTTCGGCGGCCTTCTTCAGATCGTGCGCAATACCACCACCCGTGCGCCACGCCATGACAGGGAAAGCCGGTACTACGAGTTCGTTGATGAACAGGAGTTCCGATTCCGGCTGGTACGCGGCTGGTTCCTTGAACATGACCAATACCCGCCCAACAGCCCGAACCAATTTTTTTACGGTTCGAGCCGTCAGGAGATCGAGCGGGTGCTCGAAAAGACCCATGGCATCGTCGCACTGACCCCGCGCGGCGCGGCCGCTCTGTGGGAGCACCGCAAAGAGTTTCCCATCTCGATCATCGTATTCAGGCATGTCAGTGAAGAGGTATTGGTCAGAAATCTGGCGAGCCGGGGCATGGTAGACCCGGATGAAGTAATGAAAGTTCTGGAACTTGCCCGCAACTATACGGTGCCGACCCATGTGCCGCATCATGTATTCCCCATTACTCTCGAAACCGCTCACGATCAGGATGTTCTGATGGATATCGTCGCGCCGCTGATACTTACCCCGCAATAACCCCGCTCGAGGGGTCTTTTGTTTAGCTCAGTTTTAATTTTGATGACAATGCGGTACGATATATCGATGATCACTCTTGATGAGTTCAAAAATGTAGAATTGAAGGTGGCCAAAGTATTGAAAGCCGAACCGATCGAAGGTTCGGACAAGCTATTGAAACTTCAAATTGACCTTGGTTCCGAACAGCGCCAGATACTTTCGGGCATTGCGAAATGGTACAAACCCGAGGACCTGATCGGCAGGCAGATCATCGTTATTACCAATCTCCAGCCCCGCATGATGATGGGGCTTGAAAGCCAGGGCATGGTCTTGGCCGCCGGTGACGGCGAAACCGTCTCGCTCCTGGCGCCCGATAAAGAGCTCCTGCCCGGTTCACCGGTCAGATGAGGAACACTCAAGGCCCTCTCGTAAGACGACCCGTGTTGTCACGTGGGCTTTTTGTTTTGCGGAGCGTATAATATCGCCAATGGCCCCGTCAGATTTCAAAAAAGAGATACGGAGATACTACCGGAAGAACGGGCGGGATTTTCAATGGCGCAGAACGACTGATCCCTACCGTATCGTTGTTTCCGAGATCATGCTTCAGCAGACACAGACGGCCAGAGTCGAGCCCAAGTACCGGGCATTTGTACGGGAGTTTCCAAGCTTCAAGGCATTAGCCAAAGCGCCGGTATCAAAAGTGCTTGCGGCGTGGCATGGACTTGGCTACAACCGCCGGGCGTTGTATCTGAAAAAGTTGGCGGAGATCGTGACCGGGGAATACCAGGGGAAATTACCCGAGGCCCCGGCCGAACTCATAAAGCTGCCCGGTATCGGCAAGAATACAGCCGGTTCGGTACTCGCTTTTGCGTTCAACAAGCCGGTTCCCTTCATCGAGACAAATATCCGGCGGGTATTTATCTTTTTCTTTTTTCCGAAAAAGAAAAAGATTCAGGATGATAAAATTCTTGAATTAGTGACCGCCACTCTCGACACAAAGAACCCGCGGGAATGGTACTATGCGCTGATGGACTACGGTGCGATGCTTACTAAAGCGACAGAAAATCCGAATCGGCGTTCCGGGCACTATGCCGTTCAATCTAAGTTCGAGGGTTCCCGCCGTCAAACCCGGGGATTAGTTTTAAAATTGTTATTGAACCGGCCGAACCGCTTGTCAGAACTTGTCCGCGCCAGCGGCAAGGACCGGGAATTAATGGCCGCGATCCTATCCGATCTTTCGCGGGAAGGATTTATTACCAGAGAAGGGGACTATTGGCGTCTACGAACATGAAACGAGGTATTGCAACATTTACACTTGATTACGGCAAATGTCCGCCATGGCTTTTTGAGCGCATGGTCAAGCTTGGCCGGGAAGTCACGAGGATAATCGTTGAAGATTTCGGTTCGGACGAATTTATCGCCCGTCTGGGTGATCCGGTCTGGTTCCAATCTCTCGGCACAGTACTGGCCTTTGACTGGAACGCCAGCGGATTGACCACTATTCTGACTGCGGCATTGAAAGAATCGATCCGGGGACACGAAAGAGATCTCGGAGTTTTCATTTGCGGCGGCAAGGGTAAGACATCCCGCAAAACTCCCGATGAGATCATGCGCTGGGGCGAGTGGCTGAGTTTGCCCGAAGGCCAGGCAAGCAATCTGGTCCATAATTCCAAGATGAGCGCCAAAGTGGATAGTGCGCTGGTCCAGGACGGATTTGATATTTACCACCATGCGTTCATGTTCTCCCGTCGCGGCGCCTGGACCGTTGTCCAGCAGGGGATGAACACCCAGAAGGGCCGGGCCCGGCGTTATCATTGGTCGTCACAGAAGATCACTGACCTGATCGTTGAACCGCACTCGGGCATCTCGTCTCAGCCGACGGGCGAGGCTCATGTGACTCTGAACATGACCGACAAGAATATCGACAAGAACCGTGCCCTGGCCGTGGAACTCATCGATGCCGGGTTTCCGGCGGTGATGAAAGAGATCGAGATATTGCGGCGCCATTCCTCCGCTCTGGGCAAAATGCTCGCAGTGAAGAACGAACGCCAGCAGGAATTGGTTTTCCTGGACCTGCCCGGCCGGGAGTTTCGCACCCATCCGGTCGTGAAAGAAGATTTTGCCAAGTCCAGGTATCTCGATAAAGTTCTGGGCGCGCTGACCGAGATAAAACCAAAAAGCTACAAAGACCTCGTGGCGGTACGGGGTGTCGGACCCAAAACGGTCCGCGCGCTCGCGCTTGTCGGCGAAGTGATATATGGAGCGCCGGCTTCGTATGAAGATCCGGCCCGTTATAGTTTTGCCCATGGCGGCAAGGACGCGACGCCGTATCCGGTCGACCGCAGGACCTATGACAAGACCATAGAAACGTTCAAACATGTGGTCGGTCGGACAAAACTCGATCTTTCTGAGAAGAAAAAGATAGTCGCCCGTTTGGAACAGGCCCGCTAGACCCGGGGTTTTGGAAAAATTAGGCTAAATATGCTAAGCTGAGATTACTATGGCAACCGTAAAAAACACCCCCCGCGATACGTTTTTATACCTTCTGGCCATTATTACTTTGGTGGCCAGCGCCGTCAGTTTCGGCATATTGGTCTACCAGCTGATAGATATCAGGTTCCCGGATGTGCTCCAGCAGGCCTATACTCCGCTCAGTACTTATTACGACAGCATCCGAAGCTCACTGGCCGCACTGGTCGTCCTCTTCCCGGTTTTTGTCTGGGTCTCGTGGTTCCTCCGGAAGGATGTTGTCGCACAGCCCGAAAAAAAGGATCTCAAGGTCCGCCGCTGGCTCCTCTACCTCACGGTCTTTGTCGCGGCGCTGGTCATGATCGGCGACTTAGTTGCGCTTATATATAATTTCCTGCAGGGCGAACTGACCGTATCGTTCATACTGAAGGTCCTTACCATCTTTTTCATCGCCGGCTCCTCGCTGTTCTATTATCTGGCCGAACTGCGCGACCTGAAATATCCGAGGGCTCTGTTCCAGAGTGTTATTGTTGCGATCATGGCCCTGGCGGTTGTGTTCGGTTTCTATACCGCCGGATCGCCGCAGAACCAGCGTCTGATCCGTTTCGACGATCAGAAGGTCAGCGACCTCCAGATGATCCAGGATAGGCTTGTTTACACGTACTGGCAGCAAAAAGGTGCGCTACCGACAGCCCTGGCCCAGCTCAATGACCCGATCTCGGGTTTCGCCGTGCCGACCGACCCGCAATCCGGACAGGCCTTCGAGTATCATTCGACCGGAGTGACGTCATTCCAGCTGTGCGCCGTATTCAATAAGGCCAGCGAAGGTTCCAGCAGTTCCACCAGTCCTGTTGCGCGGCCGGATATCGGTTATAATAACTGGCAGCACGGAGAAGGGCGGGTATGTTTTGATCGCACGATCGATCAGACGCTGTACCCGGTCAATCCCCAGAAGCCAGGGTCAGCACCGGTACCGGCACCGGTCCAGTAAAACAATAATTAACAAACAATAACGATGAAAAATATTTTCATGTATATCATTGTGCTTGCGGTAGTGGCGGTAGGCATTTGGTTGTTCGTTCGGAAGAGCGGTACCCAGCAGTCCGATCTGTACGGTGGTTCTGTCAGCCCGACTGTCTCGGCGACGCCGGCGGCTACGGCAACCGGAGCGGCTCCGGTCGGAACGGTGATTACCTTGCCGGACGGACTCAATGTCAAGGATGAAGTGGTCGGTACCGGCGCGACCGCGGCGGCGGGGGATACGGTCGCGGTCCAGTATACGGGTACCCTGACCAGCGGTAAGAAATTTGACAGCTCGTATGATCACGGAGGCCAGCCGTTCTCGTTTCAGCTCGGCGCCGGACAGGTCATCAAAGGTTGGGATGAGGGAGTCGCCGGCATGAAGGTCGGCGGCAAGCGTATCTTAACCATCCCGCCGGAACTCGCATACGGCAGCCAGGATGTCGGCAACGGCCTTATTCCGGCTAACTCAACCCTTATTTTCGAAGTCGAGCTCATGGCCGTTAAGGGCAAGTAAAAAGAAAAAACCGCTACTCGGAAAAGGTTCCCGTGCTTTAGCCGGGAATCTCTGTGGCGGTTTTTTTTCATCTCTCAGGTAGATAGGATATAATGTAACTATGGAAAAACTGGAATTTCCCGAAGGTTTTTTGTGGGGTGCCGCAACGTCGGCCCATCAGATAGAAGGGGATAATCACAACGATTGGTCCGAGTGGGAAAAATCTCCTGAACGTATCGCGCAGCTCAAAAAAGAGGGGAAAGACCCCGCTGATTTTATCTCCGGCAAGGCCTGTGACAGCTACCATCGATATCGGGAGGACTTCGATATCGCCAAAGAGCTCGGTCATAATGTCCATCGCTTTTCGATCGAGTGGTCGCGCATTGAACCGGAAGAAGGCAAGTTCGACGAGCGCGAAATGGAGCATTATAAAACCTTGATAACCGATCTGCGGGAGCGGGGGATAGAACCGATGGTAACGCTCTGGCACTTCACGAACCCGGTCTGGTTCGCTAAAAAAGGCGGATTTCTCAGTGAAAGATCACCGCAGTACTTTACGAGGTATGTAAAGTATGTTGTGGATAACTTATGCGACAGGGTGGGGCTGTGGATAACTTTTAACGAGCCCTCAAGCGTGTACGGGGGGTTCTCATACCTGTTAGGCCAATGGCCGCCGCAGAAAAAAAGTTTCTTTAAATATTTAAGGGTTCAGAATAATTTTATTCGAGCCCACACACTCGCCTATCGCCAGATCAAAAAAATATATGCCGCCATTCCCCCGGTCCGGCCGGGCTCATCGAGTACGTCGCACAATATAAGAGCTCAGGTCGGCTGGGCTGAAAATTACCGCTACCCGGTAGTCCCATGGTATCTGAGGTGGCTGGGTAGTATCTTTACTTACTTCAGATTTTTAAGATTCTTGAAAAAGACAGCCCCCTACCAGGACTTCATCGGTCTTAACTACTATACTATCGCCCGGCTGCCCGGCAGTTACGACGTACTTCCCCGGCAAGCAGCCGTTTCCATAATGGGTTGGGAGATCTATCCGTACGGTATCTTCCACGTTCTTAAATCCGTCGCCAAATTTAAAAAGCCGGTATATATAACCGAAAATGGCATTGCCGATGCTTCTGATGAAAGGCGCCTCAAATTCATCAAAGACCATCTGCGGTGGATCCACGGGTCCATTGCGCACGGCGTTGATGTGCGCGGGTACATTTACTGGTCATTGTTGGACAACTTTGAGTGGTCTCACGGATTTGGTCCGCGTTTTGGCCTCGCCGAGATTGATTTCAAGACCTTCAAGCGGACCGTGCGGCCTTCGGCTCTGGAGTACGCTCATATCTGCCGGAATAATATGCTAGAATATTAGTATGCTCTGGATATATCTGGCCATCCTCGCCTACTTTCTCGACGCCGTAGTATTTCTCATCGACAAGTATCTCCTCTCCGATACGAACGGAGTTCCGCATCCGTCCGCGTATGCCTTTTTTTCGGCCGCATTAAGCTCATTCGCCCTGCTCCTGCTGCCGTTCGGCGTACATATTCCTTCGTGGCTCGACCTGGCTATCTCGCTCACCTCCGGAATCACGTTCTTTTTCGGCATCATTTTCTTATACAATGCCGTCAAACATATTGATGTCACCGAAGTCATGCCCGCCATCGGCGCCGTAACGGCCGTGTGCAGTTTTGCCCTGAGCTTTTGGCTGTTGCCCGGAATGCCGGTCACGAGCCACGAGCTTCTGGCCCTTTCGTTGCTTGTGGGCGGTACATTGCTCATGTCGTACTTCCATCTTTCAAGCCGTGTCGTACTCGACATTTTATTCGCGGGATTGCTGACGGCGCTTTCATTCGTGCTGCTGAAACTGATGTTCAATCATACCGATTTTATTAATGGGCTTTTCTGGTCCCGTCTCGGGTTTGTGGCGGGGGCCCTTATTGTTCTCATGTTTCCTAAGTCTCGTGCGGAGATTTGGGGCGTGCTCCATCATTCCAGCCATAATTCTAAGTTCGTCTTCCTCGCAAACAAAGCATTAGCGGCCGGTGTTTTCATAATGATCTATTACGCCATCCGTATCGGTAACGTAGTGTTCGTGAATGCGGCCCAGGGCATTCAGTATGTATTCACTCTCGTGCTCGGCGCGGCCCTCGTAAAGGCATTTCCGAAGTTGTTCGAGAAACATGCCGAGAAGTTCGTTTCGGTCCGTAAACTGATCGCTACCGCCTGCATCATTGCCGGTATAGCGTTCCTGTTCATATGAAGAAAAAGATACTCACAATGATCGGCGTTATTGTTGTCGCTCTCGTCGCGGTCGGGTTTTGGCTTTACCGTAACAACGGTCCCAAAATACCCGGATCGGACATGAAATACGGCGTTTCTTTCGGCATCACCCGCAGCAATGACATGAAGATAAACTGGAAAGATGCCTACGGCGCCGTTCTGAACGATCTGAAACCCAAGCGATTACGGCTGATCGCGGATTGGCCGCTCATGGAAACAAAGGAAGGCGCATATGACTTTAAAGACATGGACTACCAGATGCAGCAGGCCGCCTCCCATCATGTGCAGGTCGTTCTTGCGGTCGGCCGGCGTGTTCCCGGTTATCCGGAATGCCATGATCCGGCCTGGCTGGCTCAATATCCGATATCAAAACAGGAAGAACTTGATAACCGGTTCGTGACCGCAGTCGTAAGCCGGTATAAAAGCAATCCGGCCCTCAACCTGTGGCAGGTAGAGAATGAGCCGTATTTCAATGTCTTCACCCGCTTTCGCAATCTGTGTCCCGTACTGGATACGGCGGCGTTCGCAAAAGAGATCGCCCTGGTCAGAGACCTTGATCCGGCCCATAAAATAATCATTACCGATGCCGGTGAGGTCGGGACATGGTACGGTGCGTATCGGTCCGGCGATGTATTCGGAACCTCTACATATCTGTATGTCTGGAATGGCGTATTGGGATTCATCCACTATCCCCTCGGGCCCTGGTACTTCCGGATAAAGCTCGGGCTCATGAAACTTCTGTTCGGCGATAAGCCGGCGGTAGTGATCGAGCTTCAATCGGAGCCGTGGACGCCGCGGCCGCTCGTTGAGGTTCCCATTGACGAACAGCTGACCCATTTTGATATGGCAAAAATGAATGAGCTCATCGGCTATCCGTATCAGAGCGGCTTCGATACCGCATATCTCTGGGGCGCTGAATGGTGGTATTGGATGAAACTGAACGATCATCCCGAATTCTGGCAGCGGGCCCAGCAGGTTTTTGCCGGCTCGCAATAAACGGGCTCCCGGCCCGTATATAATGGCAGGAGTTGAATGTTCACTGATTTTTAGCGACAATATAAACATGGAAGACTATCCGGAATACGACCAACCCGCTGAAGGGCCCCACGAAACCATTTTCGATTCGAAGAATCCGTTGGTGAAAGTTATCGCCCTCTCGGCCGTCATCTCCGCCCTCGTCGGCGGCGTGTTCGGATTTTACGCGGCCAGACTCAGTACCGGCACCGGCGATACCTTTATTTCGAATATCACCCATTCCCGGTACGCGGATGAATCTTCCGCCGTCTCGGCCATCGTCAAAGATTATTCTCCCGCCGTGGTCAGTATCGTGGCCTCAAAAGACGTTCCCGTCATCGAACAGCAATTCATCAGCCCGTTCGGCGATCTCTGCAATGACCCGAATCTCCGGCAGTGGTTCGGCGGTTGTGACCTGGCGTTTCCTCAGAATGTTCAAAAAGGCACTAAGCGTCAGGACGTTGCGGCCGGCACCGGGTTTATCGTCCGTGCCGACGGGCTTATTATCACCAACCGGCACGTTGTTGACGTGGAAGGCGCTGATTATACGGTCATTTTGAATAATGGCACCAAGTATCCCGCCCAAGTTCTGGCCCGGGACCCGATCCAGGACCTGGCCGTCGTTCAGATCAAGGCCACCAATCTGCCGGTCGTAAAACTCGGCAACTCTGATAATCTCGCGGTCGGCCAGACCGTTATCGCCATCGGTAACGCGCTTGGCCAATTCTCCAACACTGTTTCAAAGGGCATCATCTCCGGCCTGGCCAGGACCATCACCGCCAGCGAGGGTAATTCTTCCGAACAGCTCGAAAGGGTCATTCAAACCGATGCCGCCATCAATCCGGGCAATTCCGGCGGACCGCTCATTAACCTTGACGGCGAGGTCGTGGGCGTTAATACCGCTATCGCCTCCAACGCCCAAAGCGTCGGCTTTACCCTGCCGGTCAATCGCGTTAAAAAAGACATCCATGATATCGAGACCCTCGGCAAGATCACCTATCCGTTCCTCGGCGTTCAGTATGTGCTGGTAACCCCTGATATCCAGCAGAAAAATAAACTGACGGTTGACCATGGCGCCTTTGTAACCAAGAGCGGCGTCACGAGCCCGGCCGTTGTGGCCGACAGTCCGGCGGCTAAGGCCGGTATCCAGGAGAATGACGTCATCATCGAAGCCGCCGGCCAAACAGTTGACCAAAATCATCCTTTATCCGATATTATCCAGAGCAAAGAAGTCGGCGATATCGTTTCGATCAAACTCAACCGGGCCGGGAAAGAACTCACGGTCCAGGTAACACTCACTGAAAAGAAGTAGGTCGTTGCGGTTCGTCAGAGACCAATCATGCAAGAGGGTAACCATATACATTTCGTCCGCATCGTGACGGCGTTATCGGCGTTGCAGCAATCCATCGCCGATAAGTTTTTCAACGGCCGCCTGGCCGAAAAAATTCAGGAATTCATTTCCGGTTATCTTGAGTATCGGATAAAAGCCGGAAAAGAGGATGACGTCGCACAATATAAGGCGGGAAAAGAATATATCATAAACATCACCCGGCTCGGGGAATTTTTAGAAGAGCTTGAATATCTGAAGATCGGAAAGCCGACTCCCCTCTTGGTCTCTCGGGACCGCCTGCTCCGCCATAAATTAGCATTGCTGAAAAAGGTAGCTGAAAGAAAAGTACCGGTTCCGGTCAGACAAGAGGCGGTTCCGGCCCGGCCGGCCGTCACCCGTTCCGCCAAGACCAAAAGTAAAAGAGTGAATCCGACCGCCGAAAAGATCCTCAGTTTCGTCAAAGGCGCACCGGGCGTGCGGACCAAAGAGATCGTTTCCGAGTTCAGCGCGCTGTCGGACCGGACGGTAAAAAGAATGCTCAAGGAACTGACCCGTCAGGGGTTCCTGAAAAAGGAATCCGAACACAAAGCCGTCCATTATTCCGCCAATTAACACAAATGGCCCTCCGATATCGGAGGGCCATTTGTGTCTTGCTCGTTGTCAGCCGGAACTTTATAATTGACTCATGCTCATCCGCTCGATCAGAAATATCCTCAATACTATTATCGTCATATACCTCGGAGTTATCGGGTGTCTGTTGATTTTCATGTTTTCTTGGATATATCTATTGGGTCATATTGAGTTTGCCCTATCGGCACGCCTACTACTCCTTCTTACATTTCCCGGTGATTATGCGGTTCTTTATATTGGACCAGTTGGAGATCTTATCTATAGCGGTAGTACTATGCGCGTGATAGCCTTTTTTGCAATTGCCGGCGTTACCGAAGCGCTCCCACTTATAATAGTGAGCCTATTACTGAAATTGCGGGACAAAAAACCGCTCATTTAAGAGCGGTCCGGACAGCATCCTCGATCTGAGAAAGTACATCGGGGCCGGGAGCATACAATGGTACCAGATAGCTTTGGTTGGTATCGCACGGAAATGTCACGAACTTGCTCAACGAATTTTTCGTATGGGCATAGTTCGGATCGGCAATGAGATCACTTGGCCCGTGGGCGAATAGCCAACCCATGGTCGCGCTTTGTTCGCACACTACGCCATCGTTGTACGGCTGGTTGTCAGAACAGCCTAGATCAAGATTAATATTCTCTGCCGGGCTTAAGATTCGTGCCGGTTTGGGACAGAATGCACCGGCTACGGCTAACCATCGCTCCGGCCCGTTAGCCAACGGACTTTGTGACCAGTTGCCATTCAACCCGGCAAGATAGGAAGAGATCGTCATGCGGTGGCCTACAGAATCCTTCAGGTCAACGCAACTTACCTCCTTGCCGCATTGCGGGAGAACGTTGGGAGTATTTCGAAAATCTCCGAACATTTCGCTTGCTAAAACAGAGCAGCGGGCGTTGTTATCTTCGGGTATGTACGGATATCCGAGATTTGGCGTACCGAGCGTGACCAGCACACCCACGCGGCGGGTCGGGCCGAGGACATCAAAGTAATTATTCAGAACTAGGTCCCGTGCGACGATGCCGCCCAAGCTGTAACCAACCAGGGCGATATCGCCGGCCGGCGATTTCTTTTTGATGTAATCTGCCAGGCGCTGGGCTTGGAAACCGATCGTGCAGTTCCCGCTACAACTCACGTTATTTGCGCAGTCGCTGTAGTCGAATCCCCGATCGACAATATAGTCGGGTCCAAGTCCTTCTTGGAGATTCGTTGCAAGCGAGTTCAGGTCAGCCGGTGTTTGCGCAATTCCATGAATCAGGAACACTATATGTTTTTGTGTCGGCTCCGGCGCACCTGATCTTTGGACTGTCCAGGTAGTTTGGGCAGAGCCGGAACAGCTCGGACCGCTGGGAAGCGGCACGATAGTCATATCGAGCGATCCTTCTGCGGTATCGGAAGTAAAACTTCCCGCTATAGAAAATTTTACCCGGACCGGCTCACGGGAACTTTGACCGTCGAAGCCGATTCTTCCATTGGCGATCTGCTCATTGACTGAAATGCCGAAATCGAAATCGGGCGAGCAGTATTGACCGGGTACGGCACCATGAAAATGGATGCTCGTGATCCGGTCCCGGGATACGATAAGGGTAATCGGTTTACCTTGACCGGTCTGACCGCTCCAGGTTTCATAGACAGACTGAGCATGAGCTACTCCGCTCATCAGGAAGAACGCGACCAGAACCTTCATCGAGAGCATCATAATTGTCAAAAATCTCCCGCATAAGGTATTTCATTTCTAGGAACCTGTCAAAGCTGGGGAGTAAAAGATGGAGATCGAATTGCTCTTGCATTTCTAAATCGCCGTGCTACTTTATCGGAAATTAAAAACCTGAGGCCTGCCATGAGCCGGGAGATATCGGATTACTATCCCTCCTTAATTCGATAGACCCCTTTTCACATAAAAGCCAAATCTTTTATATCGATCATGGCAGGCCCTAGGTTTTTGAATATGACCAGGCCATCTCATTGGTTGATATTGGGAGGGACGTTATTGGGCGTCTTTTTGATTACGTCAATATTGAGCCATCCGGGCCTGGCTCAAAGATATCTTGCCTATCTGGGCATCTCAGTCGGCCCAGTGGCGAAAGGTGACATGTCGGTTATTGGTGACAACAATAATACTGCCCAATTGTCACCAAAAGTATTGGTGACAGAAAAGGTGACAGATAAATACCCAAGCACATCACCAAAGTTGTCACCAAAGCCGAGTGCGGTATCCGGCAGTTCAATACCGATGGTTTCAGTAGGTGTATCTTCTACGCCGTTGCCCTCACGAAGCCCTGCAAGCACAGAGGTTGCCATCAATGAGATCGCCTGGATGGGCACCCAGGACTCAGCCGGCGACGAATGGATAGAGCTCTATAATTACGGCACCGGCCCGGCTACCCTTGAGGGCTGGCACCTTACCGCCGCCGACGGCAGTCCCGGCATAGCCCTTCACGGGACCATCCCGGCCGGAGGCTACTATCTCATCGAACGTACCGATGACCATACGATCGCCGATATCCCGGCCGCCTTGACGGCAAGTTTTGGTCATGGATTGGCAAATGACGGAGAAAAGCTTGTTTTATCTGACAATACCGGCACGGCCCGGGATATTGTAGATGCCTCGGCCGGCTGGTTTGCCGGTGATAATACAGATAAAACCTCCATGGAGCGCATTGATCCCGCTACATCCGGCAGCCAGCCCGGTAATTGGGCCGGCAATAACCTGACCTTGCGCGTAGGCCATGATAACGGCGGTAATTTAATAAACGGGACGCCGGGGGCCAGAAACAGTGTTTCCGGGCCTGATCAGGGTTGATATAGACGGGCTTATCATTTATCCACAATTTTCCTATTGTCCCGTTTTTTAAAGAAGCTATAATTAGTCTTGAAGTGATACACCTGTGTATTACTTTCCAGTACTTTATATCGCGTAAATGGTGGGTTTTCGTCAAGTTGACCGGATCTCATTATTCCATTGACTTTACAGGTTAAACGCGATATTATGGACAGGCGGCTGAAAGTATAGCTAACAAGCCAATAAACAGCCCAAGAAATGAAGAAATTCACTGAAAGTTAACCTGAATAACCGATTTGGTTATATCTCGGTTTAAAGAGCTATCTGCCCCTGCGTGTATCCCGGTGATGCGCCCAGAGGCAGACAGCCCAGGAACGAACGTTGAAAATCAGGTGAAAAGAAAACAAAGATAAGCGATAGAGAAGATCCAATTTTCCCTTTGTCAAAAATGAATCTTGTTCGGCGCTTGGTCGACTGATGAAGCCGCGCACAAGGTTCCTTTCGGCGTCTCCCGCGGTCTTAGAAAACTATCTGAGCTGTGTGGGATGTCAGAGATAGAAATAGTCAGTTTAAGTAACGACAGTAATTAATCCTATTCTGCCGCTGATGAGTATATCCTCGGAAAAAACGAGCGGTATCACAGTTGCAGGGTAGTGTAAAAAGTAAAAATAATATGAGTAATCCTTTCAAAGGAGCTCGAGGTTTTGTCGTCACGACAGCTTCGAGCTTTACAGCGATAGCGGTTGGTTTGACGCTATCAGTTGCCCCAGTGTTGGCGGCGACTCCGGGAGATTATGGCCTGCATGAAGGCGACACGATCAGTGCCTCCGGTTCCTCAGACCCGGACATCTACATCGTGAACGACTGGGGATACAAGCGAGTGTTTGTGAATCCTGCCATCTTTGGATTCTACGCCCACCTCGGTGGGTTCGCGAACGTCCATAACGTGACCGCTGCGGTCCGTGATGCGTTCCCGACTTCCGCCTTGTTCCGCAATTGCGAAAGCAACGATCAGGCGGTATGGGCACTTGAGGTAAACGGTGAAGACACCGCTGTCCTCCACCATGTCGCAATGAGCGGCGCTGATGCTGTTGCCCAGGATGCGAACTTCTTTAAGAAGGTGTTCTGCATCAACAACAACGAAGCAGCTTGGTACCCGAAGAGCACAATGGACTACACGATGTTGAGCCAGATTCCGGTCTACGTCAGAGGAGCTGGCCCGACCCCGAGCACTGGTCCGGTAGCGGGCTTTAACCCGAACGGCGGAACTCAGGGTTCTATCGACGAGTTCTCTCTCGGCTCACCGGCTAAGTCCGAAGCGCTTGAGGGTCAGAGCAATGTCGAGATCTACGCAGTTGATGCGAATTTGTCCAACGACGGTCCTCTTATGGTCCAGACAGCTGATGTCTGGTTCGCGGAGACCACCGGCGCCGCTTCCGTCAAGCCTTGGGACTACTTCAAAAAGGTATCCCTCATGGTCAATGGCGTAGTTGTTGCTTCCATGAATGCGGACAATTCCGCGGATTGGAGCGAGAACAACCCGGCCATCCATGTTGACGCGGCAGACTCCAGAGATTACCGCATGCGCTTTACCGGTTTGAGCGGAGTTCTGAAGTCGGACGACACCACGACTGTCTCAGTTGCGGTCACGATGAATAGTGTCATTGACTCTGCGGATCAGGATGCCGTCTGGGCCGTCGAACTCGGAAACCTCCGAATTATGGACGAGTCCGGTCTGGTTCAGACCATTGATCCGGGCGATGGCAGCTATACTGCTGACAGCAATGACCTGGAAGATACATTCACCCTTGGTGCTACGGATGCGGCAATCTTCAAGGTTCGCGATGCGACCGACAAGGTTGACGCTAAGGTCATCGAGGTCAGTGATTCGAGCGACACCAACGGTGTTCCTCTCTATAGCTTCACCATTGAAGAAACCAACGGTGTTGCCATGGATATCACTGAGATGACATTGAACTTCGACACGTCTGATGCTTACACGGACGTCTACCGCAAGGGCTACCTCTATGAGGGCGCAACCTTGAGGGGTTCCGAGACGGTATCATCCGGAGCTACGGTGTTCGACAACATGGCCATCCACCTGAACGGCAACCAAAAGAAGACGTTCACGGTAAAGGCTGACTTTAAGGACACCAACGATCAGGCGAACTACCAGGATGGCGACACTGTCGCTGTCGGAGTTCAGGACGATTCAGTTGTCTTCACCGATGCCAATGGCAACGATGAGGCCGACTACGGCAGTCAGGACGTTACCACCAACCCGGATACTCATGAGCTTCGCGTTCATGGCATCAGGCTTGACCTCGTGAGCGTATCATCCTCGCATACCACGGCTACACCGCCGGCGGATGATGTCGGTACATACGTCATCAAGTACAAGGTAACGGCCTTCGGTGCCGACCAGTACGTCAGCGACAACTGTGCTATCGGCGACGATACAAGCTACAGTTTGTTCGGCGTAACTAGTGGCGCGGATAGCTGCACCTTGCAGTCGACTGGTACAACTGATTCAGGCACGTTCCTGATCAGCGATGGCTCATCGGAGACCATCACCGCAACAGTCGCTGTTTCACAGGGTACTGCTAGCGGCTTCACCGGCGTCCAGCTGGAGGCAGTTGGATACGACGAGGTTGCGGGCAGTGGAGATGATAACTCCTACAACTTCAACCTGGATGACTTCAAGACGGGCAGCGAATACCTGGTCAAGAACTAAGGCCAAGTACGCAGTCCGGACTTCAGTTGTCAGGTTAAGTTGACTCAGCCCGGCAGCGGCGATAAAGGTCCTGCCCGGCAAACCCAAACCCCCCGAAAGGGGGGCTTTGGGTTTCAGGAGAATTCGGTTAAAATATAGGAATGTTCAAATGGTTCAGAGACAACTCCGGATATCTTTTCGCCCTGGCTCTTGTCGGCCTATTTTTGTACGCCTTCAATCTTCGCAATGCGCTGTTTTGGGATGATGCGGATTGGATCCTCAACAATCCTTCAGTTCACGCGCTTACCTGGGACAACATCAAGTTCATCTTTACCCACAATGTCATTGCGGGCATCGGCGGGGTATCTAACTACTACCGGCCATTCCTGTTCCTGACATTCCTGGCTGACTATCTGGTCTCCGGCCCGGCTCCGGTCTTGTATCATGTCGTGAGTGACGCCCTTCATATCGGCAACGGCTTCCTCATTTTTTATCTGCTCAGCCGCTGGCTGAGCGGAGAAGGTTCCCGTGCGAAGCCGGGAATCTCTGTCGGTTCAAAGCGCCTTGCATTTTTGGCGGCCCTCTTGTTTATCATCCATCCGCTTCAGACCGAAGCGGTAGCATATGTGAACGGCCGCGGCGACCCGCTTTCGGTATTTCTGATGCTGGCCGCTATCGCGTTTTTTCTGAATGGGAAGCGCTGGCTATCCTATGCTTCGGTAGCTCTGGCGATATTGTCCAAGGAGCCGGCGGCCATGTTCCCGGCTTATTTGGGGGTCGCATTGATGGCTTTCCAATATAAAGAGCCCTTTCTCGGCCGGCTGAAAAAGGGCATCGTTGCCGTTCTCCCGTTCGCGGGTATTTCGGCTATCTACGGAGTTCTGCGTTTGACGGTCCTGAATTTCCAGAATACCCTCAACTTCTATCACGTTCAGAATTTCTACAGCGAGCATATCTCGGTCCGGCTCTACACATTCTTGCATGCTCTGCTGATCTATTTTCAAATTATTTTCTGGCCGGTCGGACTTCATATGGAACGCGACCTGATCGTCAGTCTCCATATCTGGGAGGATTGGTCCTGGCTTGGCCTGCTGGTTATGCTTGCCCTGCTCGGCTGGCTGGTCGTTCTGTACAGGCGGAAAGATAAAATGGTTTTCAATGTCTGGTTCTTCGGGCTGGGTATTTTTTTCATCAATCTGATCCCGACATCCGGTATCGTTGCCATCAACGCCCGGATGTACGAACACTGGCTGTATTTTTCCTTATTCGGATTTTTCACCGTCGCGGCATGGTATCTGGACCGGTTATGGACATGGCTTGAACATTATAAAAAGGACCTGGTCCCCGTCCTGGTCATAACGTTCACCGTGTATTGCCTGTTCCTCTGTGCGCAATCGATCAGGCGCAATCTGCTCTGGGGCGATACCGAAGCGTTCTACTCGAACGTCCTGTATTATGAACCCCAGAATGCCCGGGTTCTTAATAATCTGGCCATGTGGTACGCGGATCATGAAAATAGCGTTGATGCCGCACCGCTCTATGAACGCGCAATAGAATCCGATCCGACTCAGCCGGCGCCATATTACAATCTGGGCAATATTGCCCATAACGACGGCCGGATAGAAGAAGCCGATCAGCTCTATAAAAAGGCGATAGAGATCGATCCGCAATTCCATTATGCCTACACTAATTTGGCGGCATCATACCTGTTGGAAAAAAGGTATGCGGAAGCACTTCCGGTGCTCCAGGAACTCGAGAAGATCTATCCCAGCGCCGGAACAGAGTCCACCATTGATATATTACAGAAACTTCTTAGCGGCCAGATCTCTCCATAAGAGCGGCAACTGGATACCATGTTCGGAGAACTGCTGGATGAGCGGCATATTTTGTGGCGTGCGTCTGACAAATATCACCACCGAACCGTCGTGATACACGAGCGGCCAATTCGGGTCAGTGCTGATGGATGTCAGGAACATCCGGGCCCAAGGAGTAATGTCGTGGAAATCGAAAAATATATAGTTGATATGGTAGACGTCATCGGCATAGTGTTGCCAGACCTGCGGGTCCTCCTGCATCGGCTTATAAATATCTTCGAAGAAATTGACCGTATATGCCTCCGGCCGGCCGTCGACGAAAACCTGCTGGTCGGGGTATAGCTTCCATATCAGGTAACTGCCGACATCGAAATTATTGAATACCGGTCCCCGAAGGTGGTTATTCAGCACAAAGTCCACCCCGCCCTGGGCGCCGGCCGGGATACTCAGGCCGAACCGGTCATGAGGTTCTATCAGATCGGAAAACGGTCCGCCGATGACTCCGATCGCGAACAGAATACAGAGACCGATGGCAAGGTCGTACTTCACCATGCTTTCTTTTTGCGGCCAATACGCCTCAAGATTTAACGCCAAAATAGGGGCCATGATGATCGCGAACGGACCCACGTTCCTGACCATCATCATCGCCAGGATGGCGAATACCAATCCGGCCGATGACTCAAAAATATACGACCGGATACCCCATTTTTTCCACCGGGGGATGAAGCTCAGGAAGAACACGACAGTGACCAGGACAAAGACATTGATCTGCTGGACGAGTACCCCGTAATCCTTCAGGAATATAAGGGATTGGTTCTCCACAATGCTATAGCCGTAGTTCTGGAGGATCGTGAACGGAGCCATTGCCCCGGCCAAGCCGTTCGGATTGATAAGGATTACTGCGGCGCATGCGGCGGTGATCCAGGCGACTTTCTTCCAGCGCTTATCTCCGATGATGAGGCGGTCCAGGGCGAACAGTCCCATCAGGGCTATACCGAACGGGAAGTAGATATGCATATTCGCCCAGAACAGTTCGACGAGGGGGAGATAGTATAACCAGCGGTATTGCCCGTTGTATTTGGCCCGAAAAATAGCAAACAAAAAACAGGCCATGGCCAGATAACTGAATATTTCCGGCCGGAGGTCGGTGCGGTCTCCGATGGCCAGGAGCGCCGCCATCAGGGCGACGACAAAGCTCAGCGGGGTGACCTTGGATGATACTGCTAGGTACAGCAGAGCAAAGACCAGCAGAAATATCGCCGCCTTAAATACGATCAATCCCGGGAGTCCGATCTTGAGATTCAGGAGATAGAACACAACCTCGCTGAACCAATGGTGGTTGATAAAAGGAGTATTCGGTTCCGTGAAAGAGAATAAATTAGTGCTCGGAACGTGTTTTGTCTGCCAGATTATCTCGCCGGTTTTGAGGTGCCTTCCGATATCCTGGTTGATGGATTCCAGACTGCTGATGCAGAAAACGCCCACCAGTCCGAACGCCGCAACAATTGCAATGATGCGGATGATCTTCATAGCAGTTCGACGATCTGATTTACCATTTTATCAAGCGTAAAGCCGAAGAGTACCCTCTGATGGGCCCGGATGCCGATCTCCCTGGCCCGCAGTTCGTTTCCGAGAATATGATTCACCGCCTCGCTTATCTGAGCGGGGTTGCGCGGCTTAACCACTGATCCGCTTATCCCGTCTTCGATGATCTCCGGAACCGCTCCGACCGATGTGGCGACGACCGGTAGTTTTGCCGACATTGCCTCCAGAACGCTCCAGGGGAATCCTTCCTTGACCGAGGGCAGTACGAATACATCAAAGGCCAGAAGATAATGAGCGGCATGTTCAAGACGTCCGACGAGAAATACCTTCTTTTCCAGGTCCCTTTCCCGGATCAGCTGTTCCAGCTTCGGCCGCTGGCTGCCGTCGCCGATGATACAGATGATCGTGTCGGGATGTGATATATCGCGGGCCGCCTCTATCAGGTATTCCAGCCCCTTCGTGGGGTAGAAGTTGGCGATCGTGCCGACGATATTCTGGTCTTGGAAGGCCTTGTCCTGGCCGCGGGATATGAGCTCGAATAGTTTCAGACGGGCTTCCTCGCGCGGGAAAAGTTCAAGCTTGTAAGGGTCGATGCCGTTATGAACGAGAACCAGTTTCTGCCGCGGTTTTATCTTCAGGCGTTTCGCCTGGTCAAAGTCGTGTTTGTTGTTGACGATGATGACATCTTTCCACCGCGCACTGAGCTTCTCGAGCACTATCCACATGATGCGCTTCCATTTCGGCCACGGGTCATTGAAACTCCAGCCGCCGATACGGTAGACCACCTTCGGCCGTTTCATGCTGAGATACGCCGCCAGCGAGCCGATGAATCCGGCCTTGGAACTGTTCACGAATAGCGTGTCCGGCTCGAATCCTTTTATCAGCTTTCTGATCTGGTATATCGCCCGAAGGTCGGCGAGCGGCGAACTGTCGCGCTTGAGCGCGGTAATAAGGGACGTTTGGAATCCCAGCCCGCGCGCGGCCGATGTGAACGCCCCGTCGCCGCTGCTTCCCGTTGCAACGATACTGTCGAATTGCGAGCGGTCCAGGCGGGACAGGAGAGTGAACAGGAACTGCTGTGCGCCGCCGAACTCGGACTGGGTAACAATGAACAGGACCCTCTTTTTTGGTCCCTGAACATGGCCTTGGAACGGGTTGATTTCAGTAGCCATTTATCGTAGAATAATACAGGAAAATGGCTCAAAAATCAAACAGAATTCTCATTTTCACGACCGCATTTCTACCGATGGTCGGCGGTTCCGAGATCGCCATCGACGAGCTCACCAGGCACCTGCCCGATACTCTTTTTGACATCGTTACGCCGCGTTTTGAATCATCGCAGCCGAAGTTCGAGCGCCGCGATAACCGGGCCATTCATCGGCTCGGTACCGGTTCTGTCGTCGATAAGTTCCTGTTTCCTGTTACGGGGTTCATGTACGGCCTGAGGTTACTGGCTCGTCACCGCTATCAGGCCATCCACGCCTATCAGGCGTCATATGGTGCCCTGGCCGCGGTAATGGTGAAGTCTCATCACCCCCGGACTCCCTTGATCGTAACGCTTCAGGAGGGCAAGGACCTTGGCCGGCAGTTCTTCGGCATCCGGCTCATGCGGCGTTACGTGCTCAGGCATGCCGACCGGATAACCGCCATCAGTTCGTACCTGAAAGGATACGCCCGGCAAATTAATCCCCGAGCCCGCATTGACCTGATACCCAATGGCATCGATCCGGATCATTTTAAACGCACTCCGAGCAATATCCGGCCTCGTTTGGCCTCGGCCGCCGGGCCGATCGTAATGACGGTTTCCCGTTTGGTCCCGAAGAACGGCGTCGGCGATCTGGTGCGGGCCTTTTCAATCCTGAAACAATCGCATCAGTTCGCCCTTACGAATCTGGTTATCATCGGCTCGGGTCCGCTGGAGCTCGATCTGAAATCACTGGTCCGGGCCCTCAAGATAGAGCAGTCGGTACGATTTTTGGGCACCATTCCGTATCCTGATCTGCCCGGATATCTGTCGGCGGCCTCCGTCTTTGTCAGGCCCTCGCGTTCCGAAGGTTTAGGCTCGGCCTTTCTCGAGGCCATGGCCTGCGGCGTGCCGGTTATCGGTTCCCGGGTCGGCGGCATCACCGATATCATCATTGATCGCAAGACCGGACTCCTTTGCGAAGCCGGAAATCCCGAAGACGTGGCTCATAAGATCAGTACTATTTTAAGCGACCCCATATTGGCCGAAGAACTGGCCCGGCAGGGCCGGGCATTGGTCGAGCGGGAGTACACATGGCAGACTGCGGCGGATAAGTTCAGGAAACTATATGAAGAGCTCTAACGGTATTCTCATCGCGACCGGCATTTTTCCGCCCGATATCGGCGGGCCGGCTTCGTACGGAAAGTACATTGCCGATAAGCTGAGCGGCTCCGGTCCGGTTACCGTCGTCACATATTCCTCGAAGTTCAGCTATCCGGACGACAAAGACGCTCCGTTCCGCATCCTTAGAGTTTGGAGAAAATGGCCGAAAGGGTTGCGCCATCTCATGTACGTCGTGAAACTTTTCCCGGCCGTAAGAAGTTCAAAAACCGTCCTTTCGCTGAACGTTTCCCTGACCGGACTTTTGGCGATGATCATCGGCAGGTTGTTCAGAAAGAAACTCATCGTCAGGGTCGGCGGCGATTATGCGTGGGAGAGGGCGATCAATACCGGCAGGACGTTTCTGATATTGAGCGACTTCCAGAATTCCAAACGTTCAGGCGTGGCCGGCCTTTTGCATCGCATACAATTCCGGACATGCAAAATGGCTCACACCATCATCGTCCCTTCTCATTATGCGGCATCACTGGTTCAGGGCTGGGGCATTCCCAAGAATAAGATCGTGGTCGTTTATAACGGAACCGATTTCAAACCGAGCCCGTTATCCAAAGAAGAAGCCAGGAAAAAGTTGGGCATTTCAGGTAACATCATTCTTACGTCCGGCCGGCTTGTGCCGTTGAAGGGTTTCAGGATGCTCATCAAGATAATGCCGCAGCTGTTCAATATCAACCAATTCTTCAAATTAATAATCCTCGGCGAAGGAATGGATAAAAAGAATCTTCTGGCCATGATCAGAAACCTGGGACTGGAACGGAAAGTTCTGATGCCGGGCATGCAATCCCATCGGGATATGGCCACGTATCTGGCCGCGGCCGATATGTTCGTACTGGCGACCGGCGGCGAATGTTTCTCGAACCAGATCCTTGAAGCCATGGCCGCGGGCGTACCGGTCATCACGACGGCGGTCGGCGGTAATAGAGAGCTCATTGAACAGGGCGAGAACGGCTTCATGGTCAAATATAATGACGAGTTCAACCTCATCGAAGCCATACGGACCCTGTGGCAAAACCCGGACCTGCGGGCCGAGTTTGCAAAGAACGGCAAAGAAACAGCCGGGCATTTCGGCGCTGAAAATATGTATGACGAAACCATTAAAGTATTACGATCATGAGGGCGCTCGACATAGGTCTGGATAAAAATTTGTTCATCGACGGTTCAGAGAGCCAAAAAAGAATGGCTCAATACGGAGAACTCCTGGACTCTTTGGATATGCTCGTTCTTGCAAAAAAAGGTTTTCAACATAAAACCATCGGCGGGAATGTTCGGGTCTGGCCGACCGGCTCTTTGTATAAGCCCGGCTACTTTTTTGACGGATTGGTTCTCGGCCGTAAGCTCATCGCTAAAAATAATATCGACGTCATCATAGCGCAGGATCCGCTTTTTACCGGGCTCATCGGCTTTATCCTGGCCCGATTATCCGGGAAAAAACTGCTCGTGGGCGTGTACGGCAACAATGTCTACGACCCGTACTGGCGGAACGAGTCGCTTTCAAGAAAGTTTCTGGCCGTTCTCGGAGGCTTCATCCTGAGGCGGGCCGATGCTATCCAGGTTGACGGACTGGAAACCGTTGAAGTTCTGGAAAAAAAGTTTCCCGGCAAAGTATTCTGGAAGCCGATGGTCCCTCCTGACCTTTCATCGTTCGGCGGCCGCAAGGAGCGGGAAGAGGGGGCTGTGAACGTGATATTCATCGGCAGAATGGTAAAACAAAAAAATATCCCCATGCTGGCCGGGGTAATAGAGGAGGTTTCAAAGACCGTACTTAATAAGAAAGTGAACTTTACGATGGTCGGGGATGGCCCGTACGCTCATTATCTTTCGCGCCGGTTGGCCGGCAGAAAAGTGATCAACGTCAGCTATGTCAGGAGGTCTTCACGGGAATCCCTGGGTCAGCTTCTGCCGGCTCAAGATATCCTGATACTTACATCCCGGTATTAGGGCTTCCCGAGAGTTTTTATGGAGGCGGCCCATCTGGGTATTCCCATAGTAACCACCAATGTCAGCGGAGCACGGAATCTTATCGTTGACGGCGAAAGCGGCTTCGTGGTTCCCCAGAATAACATTAAAGAATTTGTTTCCCGGCTATCGGCTCTTATCAGCGACAACGAACTGCGTCAGATGATGTCGAAAAAAATAAAAGAGAGCTTCGAACGGAATTTCCCGCCGGGACTGACCGTGACTAAACAGAAAGCGGTATTTGACTACCTCAAAAACATAAAAAGATGAAACTGCTTATCATAACCCAGGTTCTGGATAGAGATGACCCTGTGTTCGGATTTTTCCATCAATGGGTGGAAAAGCTGGCCCAACAATTCGATAAGGTTTCCGTGATCGCGCTGGCGGAGGGAAGCTATGACCTGCCCTCCAATGTTTCCGTTTATTCTCTCGGAAAAGAGAAGGGGAGCCCAAAAATATTCCGGGCGCTTAAGTTCTACAGACTCTTGTTTACTTTAGTGCCGGAATCAAGCGGCATATTGGCCCATATGTCGCCGGTCTTTGCCGTTGCATCATGGCCGGTAGCCGCTTTATACAAGAAGAGGATCATTTTATGGTATCTGCATCGTTCCGTTACGATGCGGCTCAAACTGGCGGAGATGCTGTGCTACAAAATAGCCACCGCTTCCAAAGAGAGCCTGCAGCTGAAAAGCACAAAAATAGCGGAGCTCGGACACGGCATTGATGCCGATCATTTCAAAACCAACCGCAGCGTGGCCGACTGGCACAAACCGCTCCGCATCATCAGCGTCGGCCGGATATCAAGGATAAAGAACTACGAAACGCTCATCAGGGCCGTTCGAACTCTCAGAGAGAAAGGGTTTAACTTCGACGTGAATATCGTGGGCTCTACGGTTACTTCCGATGACCTCGGCTATCTTAAGTTTCTGAAGGCCCTTGTTTCGCAGTTAGGCCTTGAAGACATGGTCCATTTCACCGGACGCGTGCCCTATTCTTCCGTCGCCCGGTACTATAAAGAGGCGGATATCATGGTTAATCTGACGCCCAGGGGCGGCCTCGATAAGGCCGTATTGGAGGCAATGGCTTCCGGCTGCGTTATTTTTACCTCCAACCCTGTTTTTGCAAAAGATCTCGGCGATTACAGTGCCGAACTTATTTTCGAGCATGGAAACTCCGGCGATCTGGCCGCAAAGATGACCGAGTTCTTTTCGTGGATACCGGAGATGAAAAGCCAGGCCTCCATTTTTATGGAACGCTCGGTCAGAGAACATCATGACCTCGGTAACTTTATAATGAAACTTTCCGGTTTATTTTCAGGTGCGGACATGGCCGCCGCGCCTAAGCCTTTCAGATACTATAAAGTTCTGGCCCGCGTCTTATTGTTATACGTCCAGAATAAACTGTTCTTAAAGAAACCGGCCGCCATCCTGATGTACCACTCCATCGCCGAAACACCCGAACGATTCGCGGTAACTCCGGAAGATTTTAAGTGGCAGATGAACTATCTGCACAAACACAGATACCATGTTGTCTCTCTGGATGACCTGGTCAAACAACTGGAGAACGGGCAGCCGGTAAAGGATAAAACCGTGGTCCTGACGTTCGACGACGGCTACGAGGATAACTACCTGACCGCTTTCTCCGTCTTGCAAAAATACAATTTCCCGGCCACCGTTTTTCTAGTCACCGGCTGGATCGGCAATAAGGATTATACCAATAGGAGGGGAGTCAAACTTCCGATACTCGATTGGGAGCAGATAGGTAAAATGCACGATTCGGGGCTCATCGATTTCCAGCCCCATACCGTGTCGCATCCGATGTTATCCGAGGTACCGCTTGAAAAAATAAGGACCGAAATGGAACAGTCCAAAAAGGAGATCGAAGAACGGTTGAATAAAAAATGCCGGCTGTTCGCGTATCCCTGGGGCGTTTACAACCACCGCGTTGCCGACACTGCCCGAACGCTCTTCTCGGCCTCGGTAACCGTGGCTCGGGGGTTTGTCGGCGAAGACGATGACCTGATAATACTGAAAAGGAACTCAGTCGATTCATGGGTCGGCAAGTTCGTATTTCGTCTTAAAATACAATGAACAATACGGCATCATCATCCCGAAAGTATAAAGTTGCGGTCATTACGCCGACGGAGAAGCTAGAGTATCTGACCGAAACTGTTATCGACGGCCTTTTTCGGCTTATGACAGACCGG
>JAHFKT010000009.1 GCA_023245235.1 Candidatus Yanofskyibacteriota bacterium | reverse complement strand
TGGGTTATCAGGAGTTGCAGGAGATAGAGACCAAGCTCCAATTCGACGTCCACCTGATGGTCATGCATCCGGCCGAATATCTTCCCCAATGGCTCCTGAAGACAAAAGCCGATCGGTTCTTCCTCCACGCCGAATCCGAGGGCGATTTCAGAGATCTGTGTTCCCAGATCCATGTCCAGGGTAAAAAGGCGGGTATCGTCCTGAATCCTGAAACACTTGTCGGGTCTGTCCTCGAATATCTTCCGGTGGTAGACTATATTCAGTTCATGACCGTCCATCCCGGGGCCTACAGCCAGCCGTTCTTGAATGATATGGTCGAGAAGATACTCGACTTTCACGAGACCCACGAGGATATTCCCATTGTCGTGGACGGGGGTATTAATGTTGATACGGCATGGCGCGCGGTCGGCGCCGGAGCGCGTAGCCTGGTCGTCGGAAGCTATATCATGAACAGTCCCGATCCGGCGCTTGCGATCGCAGAATTAAAAGGCAGATTCCCGCAATGAAATTCGACGTCATAACAATCGGCTCGGCATCAAGAGATGTACTGATAAATGCCAGTGACTTTCGGGTCGTGACCGACGGCCAGTTCAAGACCGGCCAGGCGATGTGTCTGCCGCTCGGTTCCAAGCTGGAGGTCAAGAAGATCGTCTTTGCGACCGGCGGCGGTTCAACCAATGCCGCCGTGACATTCGCGCGCCAGGGATACAAGACCGCCTGCGTCGGCGTCATCGGGAATGACCTGAACGGCACCGCGGTCTTAAGCGAACTTAATAAAGAGGGTATTGATACGGGCTTTTTCCAGAAACATGATGACGATATTACCGCCTATTCCGTTATTCTCGTCCAGGACGGGGGAGAGCGGACCATTCTTTCCTATAAAGGAGAAGGCCAGCATTTCGCCGCCGCTAAGGTCCCGTTCGATCAGCTTGAGTCGGGCTGGGTCTACCTGGACAGCTTGGGCGGCCACTTCGATCTGTTTGAAAGCGCCGTTGCTTGGGCGGTCAGCAAGGGTGTAAAACTGGCGACCAATCCCGGCACCAAGGACCTTGAGTTGGGTCTGGAAAAACTGAAGCCCCTGCTCAAGAACTTTTCGGTGGTGATGATGAACCAGGAAGAAGCCGCCGATCTGTTGGGCGTTGATTATCAAAAAGAAGGTGAAATATTCAAAGCCATGGATGCGCTTATCGACGGCATATTCGTGATGACCAAGGGGCCGGAAGGCGTGGCCGTATCGGATGGAAAAATGGTCTATCGCGCCGCTGTTCCCGATTCACCGGTCGTGGAGCGCACCGGAGCCGGAGATGCTTTTAATTCGGGTTTCGTTTCAGAGTATGCCCGCTCGGGCGATATCGCCAAGGCCATCCAGTTCGCAACCGCGAATGCCTCTTCCGTCGTTACCCTCTACGGTGCCAAAGCCGGGATCTTGGAAAAAGACGATTGGGGTCCATGGCCGTTGGTGGAAGTTAAAACCGAGCAACTCTAGCATGAACACCTACGAAAAACTGGGCCGCATCCTCGGCTGCTCGTCCCAGGAGCTCCGGGACGTTGATGACAAGATGTCCGCCCTGACCGGCCAGCATCGGGTTATGGACAGCCTTGCGGAGGAGAACGACCGGATGGTCGATATGGTACTGAGCGATCTGCATCTGAACCGCAAATCAAGCGCCGAGGATATTTATGAAGCCCTGACGCACCGGCTCATCCACCTGGACGAACATTTGTTTAAATTGCTTGACCGGCCCGACCTGTCGAAGCTCTCGGCCGATACCGGTAAGCTCGGCCGGGTCCTTTTGGAACTGTTCACGCCGCCCAGAGGTCTGTTCATCAGGAAGGACAAAGTTGCGGAGCTATTGGCGAAACAGCCGCCCCAATCATTACTGGAACATTTCGGCTACCAGACCGTCCAGGAGCTGCTTGATAAACAAAGCTTTGCCTCGGTCGTCAGCGCACTTCGTTTTACGCAGACCACCGAATGGATGCACACCTTCTTCGATACCGCATATAAGGACCTCAAGCCGACGGATTTTGAGGAACGCGATGTTGAGATCAAGGTCCTTGAACCTGAATGGCTGGCCGTGGCCGAAAAGTTCATGGAGCATAAGTTCCACAATGTCAGCCATTTGAAAGAATTAGGCGTCATCTTTAATATTCCGCTTCCCATCGACACGCCAGGCGAGACCCTGCGCATGTTCACGCTTCTCCTGCACTATTTGCACGAGGTGCCGTTCTATACGGGCCTCTTCCGTCGCCATATCTACGATGCGGACTTCATTCCCAAGTTCCAGTCGTTGCTGCGCGGAGATGTGCCCGAAGGTCCCACGCCGGCGGCTCCGCATATCGGCTGGCGCATCGTCCAGCGCTACTTGGCCAAGGACGACTCGAACGATTTCCGCCTCCACGAACATCACGTCAATCCCGAAGCTGAACATTGGTTCCGGGTGGCCGAGGATTTTAAGCGGCTGTCGCGCATCATGCCCGAAGGGGAGGGCAAGTTCAATATCGGCTACTGGACCGGCCTTGACCATGTCGGCGATTTCTTCCGATCCGAGGACGGCTCAGAAAAACTCGTCAGCTTTGATGTCATTGATCTTATTATGTCGCTCGTCAAAAAGGGCGACGTCAAATACTTGTATCATCAGCAGGAAGCCATGTGGAATCAGATATTCTCCGAATTTATGGGCCATGAGCAGATGAACGAGCTCATGGAAAATAATATCATCGAAGGATTCATTAAACTGTAATGAAATACGATAAACTGGTCCGTGACCGGATCCCCGAGATCATCAGGAAGAAGGGCGGAGAATCCACCATCCGCATTGCCGATGATACGGAGTACTGGCATAAATTAAAGACGAAACTTACCGAAGAGGTGGCGGAATTCATCGAATCCGAAAGCCACGAGGAGATCGCCGATATTCTGGAGGTCCTGGAGGCCGCCGCCGCGCACAAGGGATATAAGTGGCGGACGGTACTGGCTATGCAAAAGAAAAAAGCCGATAAACGGGGCGGCTTCAAGAAACGTATTATCTTAATGGAAACATGATGACACTGAACGACTATCTGAAACAAGCGCGGGACGGGCACTACGCGACCGGTCACTTTAATTTCGCGACCGGCGACGTCCTTCGCGGTATTGTGGAAGCGACCCGGGATGCCGGCGCGCCGATGGTCATGGTGGGCACCTCCGAGGGCGAGGTTGGTTTTGTCGGCATGAAAGAAGCGGTCGCGCTGGTGCGCGCTCTGCGCGAGGACCTCGGCTATCCGGTGTTCCTGAACGCCGATCACTTCAAATCATTTGAAAAATGCAAAGCCGCCATCGATGCCGGCTATGACTCCATCATCATTGATGCCTCCAAACTGCCGAACGACCAGAACATCGCCCTGACCAAACAGGTCGTCGACTATGCCCGGTCGGTAAATCCCGATATTTCTGTTGAAGGCGAGCTCGGGTACCTCAAGGGTTCTTCCGAAGTCCAGACCAAGGTTGAGATAAGCCCGGCCGATTACTCCAAGCCGGACGAGGTGGCTGATTTCGTTGCCAAGACCGGCGTTGACCGGATGGCGGTGGTCTTCGGCAACATTCACGGCATCGTCACCGACCAGGAAGAAAAGTTGGACGTTCCTCATTTCTCAAGCATCATTGCCGCCGCACCGGGGCCGTATTATGTGCTGCACGGCGCATCGGGACTGAAAGATGATGATGTCCACGCCGCCATCAAGGCCGGCATCGCCAACGTCCATTTCAATACCGAACTCCGGGTGGCTTACCACGACGCCATCAAGCGCGAAATAGAGGCCAAGCCCGGCGAGACAACTCCGTACAAATATCTGGGCCCCGCCGTAGAAGACGTCAAAAAACTCGTCATGGCCAAAATCAAGGTCTTCATGGCCCCGTAGTCCGCGAAGGCCTTCGGTTTTCTCTACACGCTCCGCCCGATGCCCAGATTCGGACCGATAGTCGCCTCGCTCCTGCGGCTCGGCGCTATCTAGACTGCTCGGCCCTCACCAAGCGCCAAGCTTCGGGCCTCCGCAACTTCCTCCCTTGGGCATCAGACTTCGCTTGTACTCGAGCAGTTCTTACTTGCAATAATCCAGTTTGAACGATAAATTTTACCCTAGTATGAATAAGAAATTCAAACAACTATTACCGAAGGCCTACCTGGATTGGCGAGCAGAACACTTCCGAAAATACGGACTCTTTGGCAACTATACCTGGGAGGAAGCCGAAAAACTCACAAAAGGATATGATGCTTCCATTTTAGAAAAAGGGGACGCATTTAAGGGCCTTAGGAAATCGACCGATATTGGTGACTCACTGCAGGTCTTAGCATGTCTCTCATACATCTCAAATGGTTCAGTCAGGGTTTTAGATTTCGGGGGGGGGGCTAGCGGGTACCTACGAAGAAGTCAGACCATTTTTGAAGGGAGTAGTTCACTGGGATATTGTTGAGCTTCCTGAAATTGTAGAGTACTGCAGACCGAGAGAAAATGGCTCTCTAAGGTTCCACACTTCTTTAGATGAAGCCCTGAAGCTAAAACCCGACGTACTTCTTCTCTCCGGTGTTATCGGATATGTTAAGGACTATCGGAGCGTTATCCGCAAAGTTTGTGAGACTCCATATATTATTCTTAACCGAACAGCTTTTTGGAACGGAGAAAATCGGGTAGTGATTCAAAAGGTTCCACCGAAATTCTATACTGGAAGCTACCCGATAAGAGTTTTTAATGAACAAAGTCTTTTAGGGGAATTCAAAGGCTATTCGGTTATTCTAGAGTTTCCCTCCGAGGGAGGCAATAAATCTCGCATGGATTTAAGGTCCGAGGCATACTTTAAGGGTTTTCTCTTGAGGCACGATTCTTAGCGAAGCGTGGGCCCAAGACGAACGTACGGAGACGTGCAGTCGAGCGCGAGCGCAAAATTCAGCAGAATTTTGACGCGTTGAGTCGGGGCCCAAGCGAGCGGTCATTATCGGTCGAGTCGGGGCATGGGCGGCTGGTTGACAAATCGGGTAATTCTGGTATTTTAAGGGCGCTCTTTGTTAATCCATGACAATACGAAGATGGGCGTTACTCATCGTAGCCATGCTCCTTTTGACCGTTGGCGGCTTTGGATCGATGGCTATGTACACGAGGTCGTATAAAGAAGTTCGGACTTTGCGTAACGAGAACGCGAACTTGGTTGACGAAAACACACGATTGCGGGATCTCAACCGTCGGACCTTTGACCTCGCTGAAGCATACGGCCGGAAAGTTCAACAACGGGATGATTTGGCCACAGAACGCGACCATCTATTGAAAGAACGCGCACACCTCCTGAAACAGCGCCAAACGCTAACACTGGCCCTGAAGAAGCAGCAAAGCCATTAATGCCGACCGCAAGGCCGGTTTTTTGATGCTCCGATGAGGGCCCGGGCGAAATGACTTGTAATACCGTAACTTTTCTGTTAATATATCTAAACCAATATGCCGGCTACCCATCAGCATAAAATCGAGTTGAACGCCCAGATACGCAGTATCATGGGCAGTAAGGTCAAGCAGTTACGGAGGACCGGCTATGTTCCGGCTGTTTTATATGGCAAAGACCAGGAACCGATCTCGCTCCAGGTTCCGCAAAAAGACTTCAAGAAAACATTCCATGCCGCCGGAGAATCCACGCTTATCTATGTGACCGTGGACGGTAAATCGTATCCGACTCTGATCCATGACGTGGCCCGCGATCCGTCTACCGATGCCATTATCCACGCCGATTTCTATAAAGTGAACTTAAGCGAGAAGATCAAGACCAAGGTTCCGGTGGCATTTGAAGGCGAATCGCCGGCGGTCAAGGACTTGGGCGGTATCTTTATCCGCAACATCAACGAACTTGAAGTCGAAGCATTACCGCAGGACCTGCCCCATGAGATAAAGATAGATATTTCCAAACTCGCGGCATTCGGCGACCAGATATTCCTGAAAGACATCGATCTTGGCCCGAAAGTAAAAGTGCTCGGCACCGGGGACGAGATCGTCGCCACGGTTCAGGAGCCGATCTCCCAGGAGGAGTTAGATGCTTCGCTTGAGGCCCCGGCCGCTTCGGTCGAAGACGTCGAAGAGATCAAGAAGGAGAAAAAGGAAGAGGTCACTGAAGAGGGTGAGGCCCCGGCTGTTCCCGCCGCGCCCGCTAAAAAATAATGAAACAAAATATCCACCCACAATATTACCCGGAAGCGAAGGTCAAATGCGCCTGCGGCAATACCTGGACCACCGGCTCGACCGCAGCGGAGATCCATACCAGCATCTGCTCCAAGTGCCACCCGTTTTACACCGGCACGGAAAAGATCGTGGATACCCGCGGCCGCGTTGAGAAGTACAAGAAACGTCTGGAACGCTCGGTTCAAAAACAAGCCCCGAAGACCGTAAAAACCTCAAAGGCAAAGAAGTAACCCTAGCGCCCAAGGCGCTCTTTGCTTTTATGAGGTAGCTCTATTATGGATACTCCCCAGTACGACTGGAAACAGTGGCAACAGCATCAGAAACCGAAACCGCCCGGCTCAAAGCCTGGCCATGAGGCCATTATCGAACTTCGGGCCGGAGCCGGCGGCGATGAGGCCGCGCTCTTTGCGGCCGACCTTTTCAATATGTATAAGAAGTACGCGGCTCTCAAGGGCTGGGGTTTCGATGTCATCGACTCCAACCAGAACTCGGTCGGCGGATTCAAGTCCGTGGTATTTGAACTGAAGGGGAGCGATGCCTTTGAGAAAATGAAGCACGAATCCGGGGTCCACCGGGTCCAGCGCGTTCCCAAGACCGAAAAATCGGGTCGGGTCCATACTTCCACCGCCACGGTGGCGGTGCTGGCAAAAGCCACTGAAAGCGAACTTCTGATACGTCCCGATGAGATCGAAGTAACTTTTTCCCGTGCCGGCGGACCGGGCGGACAGAATGTGAATAAAGTCGAAACGGCGGTCCGCATTTTGCATAAACCAACGGGCATTGTTATATCATCGCGTACCGAACGCAAGCAAGCGGCCAACCGGGAAAAGGGGATGGAGCTGCTCCGCTCCAAGCTCCTGGAGATCAAGCGCCTGGAAGAGACCGGCAACATCACCGAGGAACGCCGCAAGCAGGTCGGCACGGGAGACCGCTCCGAAAAGATCCGTACCTATAACTTTCCCCAGGACCGCATTACCGATCACCGCATCAAAAAAAGCTGGGGCAATATCGAAAAGATCATGGCCGGCAACCTCGACCCGGTCATCGATGCCCTGTCTCAATCGAATCCGGCTACGGCAGGATAAAATCCTTGATTTCCATATGGAAATCATGTACCATAAAGAAACCCATGAATATCATGACAGAGACCCACATTCCATACGAAGATATGCTCAAGGCGGGCATGCATTTCGGCCGTAAAAAGACGGTTTTTAACCCGCGGATGCAGCCCTATGTGTATACCGTCCGTGACGGCATTTGCATCATCGATCTTTTAAAAACCCAGGCTCAGTTGGGGATCACCGGCGAGTTTTTGAAAAAGACCATGCAGAGCGGGGGCATTATTCTGTTCGTTGCCCTCACCAAGCAGTCGGTAGACGGCATTAAAGATCTGGCCATGGCACTCGGTATGCCCTACGTTATTGACCGATGGCTCGGCGGCACTTTGACCAACTTCAAAGTCATTAATAACCGGGTCAAGAAACTTGAGGAGATGGAAAAGGCTCTCAAGGCCGGCGAGATGGACAAATACACCAAGAAAGAGCGGGTCATGTTGTCCAAAGAAATGGCAAAAATGACCACTCATTTTGAAGGATTGAAAAAGCTGACCCGCATGCCCGATGTTGTTGTCGTATCCTCATTGAAAGAGAGCGCATTACCCATCCACGAGGCAACAAAGATGGGCGTCAAAGTGGTCGCCATCACTAATACCGATTCAGATCCGAACACAGTGAACTATATTGTTCCGGCCAATGACCGGTCCAAGAAATCAGTTGATCTTATCCTCGAAGCGTTGAAGACCGAGCTCCGTTCAGCGGCTCCGACAACAACTACAACTACTCAATAATCTCCTCGTTCGGACAAGAATCATCTTGCTCCGACCAGGCTTTCTCCATGGCTGAAATCAGCATTGATCAGATCAAGTCACTCCGCGACCGGACCGGTCTATCTGTGGCGGATGTCAAAAAAGCATTAACAGAAGCCGGCGGCGATGAAGCCAGAGCTATGGAACTTTTGAAGGCCCGCGGCGGCGATGTAGCGGCGAAAAAAGCCGGAAGAGAGCTGAAAGCCGGCATCGTTGAGGCATATGTACATTCAAACCGGAAGATCGGCTGTATGCTTGAGCTCTTGTGTGAAACGGACTTCGTGGCCCGGAATGAAGGATTCTTAGGTCTCGCTCACGATCTTGCCATGCACATTACGGCAATGAAGCCGGCCGACAACGAAGAACTGCTTGAGCAGCCGTTCATCAAGGACCCCAATCAGACGATAAAGGAGGTCATAACGGCCCATATCGCCAAGATCGGGGAGAATATCCAGGTCGGACGATTCGAGGTCTTTCAGATCTAATTCCACCGCAATCCTCATGTTCATCACCCTTCCGCTACTTCTTATCGCAGGCTCGATCATCGGTATCGTCCTGATCGTGCATCGGAAGCTCCCGTACCTCAAAAAATTGACGCCGGAGTCGCATGAGCTGGGTGAAAGCATCTTTCACGATTTTGTGCCGGAGATCGTTCCGTGGTTCGATCAGGCGCGCATGAGGCACTATCGGCAGATAACACTGAAGGAGCTTGAGAAGTTCCTCCGGCAACTGCGGGTCATCTCGCTGAAGATCGATCATATGTCGGATTCGCTCATCAAAAAGATCCGCCGGCTTCACATCACGACTCATTTGGAGCATGCTGCCGTTCAGCAAAAATCCGAGGAATCACCACCTTTGGTTACGGTGCCGGCCGGGCCCTCTGTAAAAGATACGGCGGAAGAATTAAAGAGTCAGGAGCAGAAGCTCATTATCGAGATAGCCCAGAACCCCAAGGACCCTCAGCTCTATGAAACTCTCGGTGACCTGTATCTGAAGATGAAGAATGACCACGATGCCAAGGAAGCGTTTGAGGCCGCGCTTGGACTGAACCCTCATGACCAGGCTCTGGCCAGAAAGTATTCCCGGTTACTTAAAAAGCCCGAAGCGGTGGCGTAGGCCAGCGTAGCTCAGTGGTAGAGCAACTGTTTTGTAAACAGTAGGTCGTCGGTTCGATCCCGACCGCTGGCTCAAGGCAGATCTGGTATAATGAAGATTGAAAACCAGTAAGGGATGGGGGTGTGACGGAGTAGTCAAACGTACCTGACTGTAAATCAGGCGGCCATCGGCCTACGTAGGTGCAAATCCTACCGCCCCCACATGATTCGCAAGCGGGGATCACAATATGTCATTCTTTCCAAGACAAAGCGCAAAGTGCTTGGTACGTTCAGAACTAAGAAAGAAGCTCTGAAGCGGTTGCGCCAGATAGAATTTTTTAAGCACGCGAAAGGATAATGCCGTTGTAGCTCAGCTGGTAGAGCAACTCCATGGTAAGGAGTAGGTCGTCGGTTCAATTCCGACCAACGGCTCAAAGGTCGTTTTAATAATCAATAATTAAAGAACCGCATATGTCACAAGATAATTTACTACGTATGAAGTGCAGCGTGTGTAAAAATGCCAATTACTACACGAGCAAGAACAAAAAGAAGGTCGAGCGAAAGCTCGAGTTCCAGAAGTTCTGCAAATTCTGCAGGAAGCGCACGACGCACAAGGAAGCCCGGATGACGGGATAATGACATGCTGGCCACTCTCGCCACTGAATTGGCGAGAACGTTCTTGGCCGACTTCTGCGTTAAATCCTTGCGCTTGATCCTCGCCGTACAGTTAGCACGTCTCGGATCAATGCTCGAATTTGTCTTGAATTCGGCCAAGCCAGCGAGTCATTTCAGGTGACGTTGGGGATGTCGTTCAACGGTAGGACTCTGGTCTCCAAAACCAGGTATCGAGGTTCAAATCCTCGCGTCCCCGCAGTAAATAAAATCGCCAACTGGCGATTTTATTTTGAGGAGACGGAGCAGGCGAACTGCTTCGCCTGCATCCGGTCTCGGAGTGGGTATCCCCGCCCGCGTAGCGTGGCGATTAGGGAACTCTGTATTTGAATGCCGGAGCATGCGGCGAAGCCGCGTGAGGCGGGGTCGACGGGCTCGCAAAAGCGAGAACCGGTGACCAAATCCTCGCGTCCCCGCAGGTTAAAAATTCCGCTGAAATAGCGGGGTTTTAGTTTATGGACAACTCTATAACTGCTTCATTGACAGTGAGGGCTCTTTTGCTACCATGAAAGCGCGTACGTTAAAAATCTAAATGGCTACGAAAGATACCAAAGGTCGCAAGCTTCTGACGCAACTCTGGAAGCGTGCCAAGTCCGATAAGGACACATACAAAAAGCTCGTTCTTGCCCACGAATACTTCAAAGGCAGGGAATGGGACGCGCTCGATCAGTTGAGCCGCCGAACAGGCGTCTATGAGAATGCAAAGCCCTCCGGTCGTTACTGGGTCCAGAACCTTTCTGAAGAGGACCAGGTTCAGCTCAAGAAGGACCTGGCCACATTGCCGATTGCGGAGTTGTGCGCCAAGTATCCCGAACGCACAAAACTCCAGCTGGAGAATGCGTCTCGTCGGATGGAGATCCGGCGGCCCCAGGTCGCCCAAGCTGAGGCTCCTGCCGCTACCCGGCCGGAAAATCAGTATGACGAGAACGCGCTCATCACGGCGCGTGAATCAGGCAAGATCTCTCCCGATGAGTTCGGAGGCAAGCTTCAGGGCTTGTTCCGGGCCCGCTGGGATGCGGTCAACGGCCTGGTCGTCACAAAGCGCCAGGTCCGGACCACGGACTTCCTGTCGCTCACCAAAGAGCTTCAGATCGAATCGAAGACAAAGACCGAAAAGGTCAATGAGATCCGGGGCATCCTCACGAAGTTCGAGGAGCTCGGTCTCTTGTGCTCGTTCGATATGGCCGGGGGACACCGGATCTATGTCAGCAATCTGTCCGGCGTATACAGCGCCGAAGAGTTGCTGGTCATCGTGCCGACCGAAACCATCACCTTGGTTTTGGGAAGCTTGAACGAGCCGCAATCTCGTCCGGCGCTTGAACAGCGTTGGAAGAGAAATATCGGGATCAATCTTCTCGCAACGATCCTGCCGCATTATGTCAAAGAAGGCGTCGTCTCGGTCAAAAAGAACGGGACCGTCTATCAGCTGACGGATGTAGCCGAGATCGTCGGTACTGATCCGGCCAGCTTGCAGGCCATGGAATTGTTCAAGGCCGAGAACTTGCTTGATCAGGAAGCGGCCGACAAGGCACCCGAGGCTATCACAAACTGGGATGCGTTGGAGCAAATTGCCGCAGACGATCTCGTGAACAAATCGGTCAAACCGGTTGTTGTCGAGGTGTCGGGCGATTGCTTCGATGTCGCAATGATGGGCGAGGTCAGGATCGGAAATCAGTTTACCGATTACGGTCTGATCAACTTTGCCCGGGAACAGTTCACCCGTCGTCAGCCGCATGTCATTGTGACGAGCGGTCTGGTACAGGGTGACTACAAGAGCCATCAGGTCGAACGCCTGCGTGCTCTTACCGAAGGTCCTTTGAGCCGGGTCAGCGCGCAGATCAAAGCGGCCGGCCTGCTCCTGACGGACTTGGAGCAGTGTACCCAGCATCAGGTCTGGGACATCCTCTCGGACGATGATTGGAACATCGGAAAGTCGCGGACGCTGATCGCCATGAAAGAACTGCTCGGCCTGCGCCGCGCCGGTTTTGAAGGTGGTCTGTATCCGGAACAGATCTCGCGCCTTGCCGGGCGGGATTATGTGAACTATCTGCAAAAGCAGTGGGAATATGTCGGGCCGTACATGCATCGCATGGGCAAGACGCTTCCCAACAGAGATGAAGCCAACCAGATCGTCCCCGGAATCGACAAAGAGGGGTTCCTCATCATCCTGATGATCCTCCTCTTCAAGAAGTTCGGACATCCGATCCCGGAAGACTTCACCAAGATCATCAATCCCGCCGCCCTCTTCGGCGATCTGCCGGAGTCCAAGCGTCACGTGACGCCGGATCCGCTGATCCTCGACTGGGTCGACAAGGAAAGTGGGCAGCTGCAGCGTCGGTTCCAGTTCGTCCACAATACGGCATACTCTGATGTTACCCAGTATCTGGATTCTCTGGTCATCGCCGAAAAGGTATTGCGCCAGGTCCAGGCCCGCGGGGAAATGACGCCGGACTTCATGTTCGACTTCCATCAGGAACGGTTCTTCGGAACCAGGGTTCAGAACACATACGTGTTCAACCTGCCGGGCTGCCAGAATACTCTTCTGGGCGCACGGCGGCAGCTGAAGACCTTCAATACCCAGATCGTGGGCGAAAAATCCCACAAGCAGAACACATTCCGCAAGGAACCGGTCACGCCGGGTGTTCCGCGGTTCGAGGTGCTGAAGGACGGACGGTTCCGATTCAACATCATGACGAACAACATTCGTCGGGTCGTTGAAAACAGCAAGATGTCCCGGGAAGTGAGGGAGACCCTGCTCCTGATCCAGGACATTCAGACGGGTTCGATCACAATGCGGCCGGAGTGGGTCATCAAAGCCCATGATTACGGCCTCTACACGAGACAGGCGAAGTACGTCTCGTATAACGGCGACATCGTGCACGGGACGATCTATCCCCAGCACTATGCCGAGAATCGTCCGAAACGCCTGGTCTCCAACAAGAGCCAACAGGCGTTCGTGGAAACGGCCTACTTGAAACCCTTCTATCCCGCGCCGAACGTGAAAGCGATCGACCGGGTGATGGGCAATCACGAATGGAACAATACCGGCGTTAAGCGCGAAGGCATGGATCCGCTCGGATTCATGGAATCGTGTCTGCAGGGCCGTTATGAAGGCTTCAGAATGGGCGGCGGCAAACTGCCCTATGACGATATTCAGATCTGGCCGCGTTCGAGGAACCGGATCGAAAAATCCGGAAACCCCGGCGGCGCCACGGTACAGTGGCCGTATTACACCCGGGAAACCGACAGCGGTTTCCGATATGCGGTACAGCACATGTGGCAGCAGTTCGGCGGGGGACGGACACCCGTTGACGAACAGCTCCGCTGGATCACCAACATGGCCCGTGCGGCTGAAGATATCGACGTGATGCTCGGCGGCGACAAGCACTCATTCTGGGTGGCTGTCCTTGCCGAAACATTGTGTCTTCAGATGCCGGGACTGATCGATCAGTCCGGTTACGAGCTGGCTCGCGGTCTCACGCCGCTGTCAGCGTTGTGCCTGGTCGAATTCTCGAATCAGGAAGGGGTCGTGGTGGAGATCATCCCGATCGAATTCCTCGAAGCGCATCAGTGCATCAGCCCGTTCTATGCTGACAAGAACGAATTGCTCGTGCGGCCGGCACCCGGCTCGCGGGAACACAGATTCGGGCTCGATGGTCCTTACTGCCATCAGCTTGAAGAAGAATGCGACAGCGGTTATCCGCCGTCATAATAATTACCGAGCTTTATGCTCGGTCTTTTTTTCGGAAAAATGCAGAGTTCCCTTAATCACCACGCTACGCGGGCGAGGGAACCCGCTCCGGGAAAGAAATAAAAATCCCGGCTGGAGAGTCGGGATTTTTATAATTGGCAGCAGCGATTATTCTTCAAAAATATCTATCTTGAGCTTTCTCTTGGTTTCTCTTGAATGCTCGATCTGTCTTATGATCGTTTCGACATCCTCGATCTTATACATCCGATAGTTATTCACAGGGTTCCGATAGGCTACCAGTTTCCCGGCCCGGTCCCAGTTACGAACCGTCAAGGGGCTCATACCGAGTAACCGGGCGACATCATTAACCGTCAGAAATTTTTTGGGCATAATATCAGGAGTGATGGTTATTTATAGAATTGGGACTCAGGCTTCAATAAAGATTGATAAAAAATCGGAGGACAGTTTCGTAACTTATGGGAAGCCTTTGCATACTAGTCATTAGTAACCTTTATGTAGTCCATTGTACCTTTTTCCCCGAAAGTCGGTCAATGTTGATAAAAAGAGGTCTTAGCAGGCGACCATGGATCCCTAGCGGCATATGCCATTTATCATAGCAAAAATAGATGAGGTGGACCGTATCGGTTATCCACTTTTTTTAAAAACTCCATGGTAAGATAAGTTCAGGTTTGGAGTCATATATCCCAAGCATCCGATACCGTATCGGATATCGAAAGATCGATCGGGAAGTAAATGCACGCCAGTTATCTCTAAAACGCCCAAGTCCCGCAGTAATAGCGGGACCTGGGGGAATGCACGCCATAGCTCCGCCGAAAACAGAGCTAAAGGCGTCTTCATTATAGCATCTTTTTAGCATTGCAAGAAGACCCGTTATGGCCGAAGAGACTCAAAAAATTTTACCCCAACCTTTATGGATCTCGATGAAGGAAGCTTCCCGGCTCTGTGCCTATTCACAGGAGTATCTGAGCTTACTTGCCCGCCGTCAAAAGATATCCTCTAAAAAGATCGGACGGAATTGGTATACGACGCGCGAAGGACTTGATGATTATCTGGCCCGGCAGAGTATTCTGATCTCGGTGCCCAAAAATTCGTTGATGAAGAATCCGCATCGGATAGGCCCGGTGCTTTCTTCCTCTTTCTCGGCATCCGAAGAGTCAAAGCCCCAAGAAGGTCTCCATGGCCCGGATAAGATACTTGATCAGGGATCTCAATTCACGGTGCTCACTGAGTCGCCGGCTGTCGGGTATCCGTCTCCGACCCCACCGGTTCTCCCGGGCACTTCTGGAGATCAGAATACCGTTCTTCATAAACTTGATAAACTTTCCGATTCGCTCCAGTCATTTACGGAAGCACTATTGACCGGCAATGTCTCTCCGGCTACGGATAAATCGAGAGTCGACATCAAAGAGAAAGAGAACGAGAACGACAGCCACCTCACCACCTACAGAGTCGATCCCTCCAAAGGAGAGATACAGTTGACGGGCTCCTCACAACTTATCCAGGGCCGGGCTCATGTATACTTCGACTACTCGTTCTCGTCGGTCATCAGCGAGACGTCGCCGATACGCGTCATCGTTACCCCAACCTCAACAATGGCCGATCAGCTTTACGTAGCGACCAAAACCCAGTTCGGGTTCTTGGTCAAAGAATTGCACGGCGCAGACGACGGTACCTTCGATTGGCTGGTCGTCGCCTGCCGTAGGGGTTATGATACTGAGACCGTCACCACTCCGCCGAGCCCGACTTTGGACCGGTCGTCGGCGGATATATTGCCGCCGGCCGGAATTCCATCACTGGTATCTCCGCCCCCGGGCATACCCACCTTGTGCGATATTTTAATGCCCGGTCCGCCCGATCCACCAACTCCGTCTCCGATCGAGTCTACGATTCCAGTTCCAGCCCTTAATAACGATAGTCAGGACCCATAGGTCGGAGAAGCAGGTCGGTTAGCGATGGAGTTCAGGATGTGGGTCGGATGGATTTATACACAGGTTGTTGATTGTAAAAGCAGTTCCATATCTTATAATAATACGTATAACTAATGCTTAAAGCGTCGCCCGCCCGGGCCGAATGCAACGGATAGGCGACTGTTTAAGTATCCATTTGAATGGATTTTAATTTCGCAGACCAGGAAGCTGTCCTGGCCATGGCCTCATATGAAGGCCAGCAGGAGTCTTCGCAGGGGAAGGGTATTTATTCGATGGTGGTCCGTTGGGCTTTGCTGGTCGGCACGTTCTTGCTGCCGATCTTCTTCCTGCCCTGGACTACCAGCGTGCTGGAGCTCAATAAACAGCTCCTGCTTGTCGGAGTGGCCGGCGTGGGCATGATCGCCTGGCTGTTGTCGCTGGTTTCCAGCGGCCGCTTGTCATGGCGTTCAGGTCCGTTCGATAAGGGTGTTCTGGCCGTGCTCGGGGCTACTATTGTGGCGACAGTGTTCTCGCTGTCCCGTTTCAATAGTTTGTTCGGCATTCCAAGCGATCTGGCATCGTCCCTGGTAAGTGTTCTTGCGATGTCCATTATTTATTTCCTGGTCGTGAACACCGTGGAAGACCAGGGCAAAGAACTGTTCGGCGTGCTCGGCACTTCGTTGACGCTGGCATTAGTTTACGGACTATTGCAGATATTCGGCGTACACGTGGTGAGATTTTCATTCGCTCTCTCTCATGCATTCAACACCGTCGGTTCTGTTGACGGGCTTGGTATCGTTGCCGCAATAAGCCTTCCGTTGCTCGGTTCCTCCGAAACAAAGGGCTGGATGCGCTACGTCAATATGGTCGGTATGGTGGCCGCCATGGCGGTTCTCGTGATCCTGAACTGGTGGGTTTTGTGGGCGGTCGCAATAGCCGGCATGGTCGGCACGATCGCGTTCGGCAGCTTGCACCATGAGCGTTTTGCGATATCGCGGTTCCTGTTCCCGATGACCGTTATTGTCGTCGGTGTTTTCCTGATCGTGGTCAACTTCAATATCGCTGCCGTTAAGAATAATCTGCCGCTCGAAGTCGCTCCGTCTTTTAGCTTATCCGGCCATGTCGCCAAATCGGTATTAAAAGAAAGTTTCGTGACCGGCTACGGGCCGGAGACGTTCTCAATGGCCTTCGATAAGTTCGGTGCCAATCAACTGGCGAATTCGACCCTTTCGAGCGCGAAATTCTTCGATGCTACGTCCGCGGCTTTCAATGCGGTCATTCAGGGCGGACTCCTGATGGTACTGGCCCTCCTGGTGTTCGCATGGGCCTTGTTCCAGGCGATCATGTTCCATATCCGCAATAAGCGGACGGTTGGTCCCGGAGCTCAAGTGATGTGGGCAACACTGGTGGCTGTCGGTACCGCGTTCTTCTTCTACCCGTTCAATCTGACCATGGTGTTCTTGATGTACATGGCGCTGGCCGGGGTAACACTGGCATTGTGGGGCCACTCAAGACGGGTCTTTAATGTCGAGGATAATGTAGCATTGTCACTGGCCTCATCGCTCGGCTTCATAGGCGGCCTTATCATGGTCCTCGTCGGCGCATATTTTGGAGTTTCGACCTATCTTGCCGATGCCAACTATGCCCGCGCATTGGCCGAGACCGATATCAATAAAGCCGCTACGGACCTGGTCAGTTCTGTGAATTGGAACGGCCAGAGCGACGCGTACTATCGGGCCGCATCACAGGTGGCGATCGGTCTGCTCTCTCAGGAATTGAATAAAAAAGCCGATAAGAACGATACTCAGCGCCCGGCTCGCATCCAGAACTTTATGGGTTCGGCCATTAATCTTGCCAAGACGGCGACCGACCTTGCTCCGCGGGAATCACTGAACTGGGATAACCTCGGTAATGTCTATCAGAATCTGCTCGGTTTAGTTGATGGAGTGGACAAACTTTCAGAAACTTCATATTTGAAAGCTGCCGATCTCCGGCCCGGTGATGCCTCGTTCTATAACAAGATCGGGAACCTCTATCTCACCAAGGCAAACCTCTACCAGCAGCTGGCTCAAGGCAACCCGACCGCACAGGTGACCGAACAGGTCAATGCAGCACTGGCAAGCGCCGAGTCCAATTATAAAAAGGCCGTCGATCTGTCCAGTAATTTCGGTCTGGCGATCTATAATCTCGGGGTTGTATACGACCAGCAGGGTAAATTACCTGAAGCCATCAAGCAACTCGAGAAGATCGCACCGTTCAACAGCGACCAGCCGAATCTGTTGTTCGAACTCGGTCTCCTCTACTACCGCAACGGCGACAAGGATAAGGCGTTCGCCACGCTCCAGAATGTACTGGTCCTTCAGCCCGACTTCGCTAATGCCCACTGGTATCTTTCGCTCATTTACGAAGAACGGAATAATATTCCGTCAGCTATCGATGAGCTTAATAAGATCCTTAGCGTCGACGCCAATAAAGATAACGCAACAGTTCTGGCAAAGCTCGATCAGTTAAAGAGCGGCAAGAAAGTCATCCCACCCCAAAAAGTTATTGACCAAAAGCCCCTCTAACATTCAGGATAGACACTACACGTACATAGCCGCCATATTCCTGGCGGCTATTGCGCTTCTGTGGCTCGCATGGGTCGTATTGGTACCGACGCCGGCGTTCAACGAAAGCCAGCGGGCCAATATTACCCAGGGGCAGGGACTTTACTCAATTGCCGACACTTTGAAAAGCGGGGGCCTTATCCGAAACTCGACGGTATTTATAACATACGTGTACATACGCGGTTGGGAACGGGAATTGAAGGCGGGGGATTATATTCTGCCGGCCCGCTCATCAATGCCTGATATCGCCTATCAGCTTGCCCACGGTCTGGCCGAGTCTAACGACGTCGAAGTAGTGGTTCCCGAGGGTTCGAATATCTGGGAAGTGGACCGGATACTGACGACCGCCGGATTCAGTACCGGTACTTCTTTTGCCGGAACATATTACCTCCAAGACGGTATGTTCTTTCCGGATACGTATCGCTTCAATCCCGGTAGTACCGGCAGTGACGTTGCATCTAAAATGGAGCAGAATTTTACCGTCAGAACGAAAGATCTGCTGGGCGGCATATCCGATGGCGAGCTGAGCCGCATCATCACCATTGCTTCGATACTGGAGAAGGAAGCGCAGACCGAAGGGGATATGCGATTGGTGGCGGGCGTCATTAAAAATCGCCTCGCCAGGCATATGCCGCTTGAGATCGATGCGACGGTTAGTTATGGTGCTTGTGTTCGGGAATATGCGATTTCATTTTCCCATGATTGCGATGTCAGTTATATCGCGGTGGGAACGGAGATCCATATCGATTCACCGTTCAACAGCTATACCCGACAAGGGTTGCCGCCCCGGCCGATATCTAATCCGGGCCTTCAGGCCATCGAGGCGGCATTGCATCCCGAGGGCGACTTCCTATATTATCTCTCGCCACGAGGCGGCGGGGCGCTTATTTTCGCCCATACGGCCGCAGAGCATATAGCGAACCGTCGCAAGTATCTCGGGTTATAACTTGCTGGCCGCTCCGCCGGCCTCGCCTTGGCGGTACGCTCTTGTCCGACTCCTTCGTTAAGATCTCCGCTTCTCCTTCGCCATATGTCTATATGGCTCAGTTGAATGCTTGATTTTGCCTCAGATTCGAACAAGCCAGCGGCGTTCTAAAATTGACAGATAATCGAAGTTTTGGTAGCATATTTAGGTAATCCGTAGACAGCGTGCAAACAAGTAAGTCGCGCCGAGGTAATGAGTCCGCCGATAGGCGAGCTGCTCGTTAGGTCGATCTGCGGTAGAAACGCAGTTTTTTATTCGTATGAAGTCAAAATCACAGAAAAAAGAAGAATTGAAAGCGCTGGCATCAAAGCTGCCGAAATCCGAGCTGACCATATTCACCTCCTTCGCCCGTATCGGCGAAAAGGGATTGTCAGTATCCCAGATGACGGAACTGAAGCGCACCCTCCGGGCCGCGCACTCAGAGTATCTGGTGACCAAAAAGACACTGATCGACCGTGCCCTTGAGGGCAAGGCCGATGTCTATGGCATGCAGGGCTCGCTCGGGCTGGTTCTCGGTACCGAGGACCCGTATGGGATAGCCAAAAAAGTCTACGATTTTGCCAGAAAGAATCCGGCTCTCCAGTTCTTCGGTGCATTGTTCGATGGCAATTTTATCGGCAAAGAGCAGTTCATCGAGATGGCCAAAATGCCGTCACGTGAAGCCCTGATCGGTCGTTTGCTCGGTATGATGAAATATCCGTTGACCGGTCTCGCGATCGTCATGAGCGAGCTGGCCAAAAAGAAAGAAACAGCTAATTAACTAATCACTATGGCAATCAATAAAGAAGATTTCATTTCACAAGTCGAATCAATGTCAGTGGCCGAGTTAAATGACCTGGTCAAGGCATTGGAAGAGAAGTTCGGCGTCTCGGCAGCTTCATTCGCAGCCTCAGCCGGACCGGCCGCAGGTGCCGCGGGTGCCGAAGAAGCTGGCGAGAAGGATAGCTTCACGGTTGTGCTGAAAGATGCCGGTTCCGCAAAGATCCAGGTCATCAAGGCCTTGCGTGAACTGACCGGTCTGGGCCTCAAAGAGGCAAAGGACCTGACCGATAAGGTCCCGGCAACCGTCAAGGAAGGCGTTAAGAAAGCCGATGCAGAAGAGATGAAGCAGAAGCTTCAGGATGCCGGCGCAGTCGTCGAGCTCAAGTAGACACAATTGGGTTTTTATTATCCCTGTTCGCATTGAAGCCCCGAAAAGGGCTTCTTTGCGTTGTTTATGCCCATGAAACAAGAGATCAAGAAATTAGTCGGCTATTGCAGGGTTAGCACAGACAATCAGAAGGAGGAGGGCACTGTTGAGATACAAGAGATAGCGCTGCAAGAGTATTGCACTAATAATGGCCATCAATTGGTTAATGTTTTTAAGGATGAGGGAGTAAGTGGAGGATTAGAGGATCGACCAGCCTTGGCCGAGATGTTTAGCTATCTTGAAACTCATAAGGAAACAGAAGGTATTCTTATCTATAGGCTAGACAGATTGGCTAGGGACCTCTACATACAAGAACACCTAATCAAGAAGCTAGAGATGTTACATAAGTCAATTTTAAGTGTTAAAGAGCCTAATTTGGATAGTAGCGATCCTATGCGTAAAGCATTCCGGCAATTCATGGGCATCGTTGCTGAATTGGAGAAGGCGTTTATTACTATGCGTTTAAGCGGTGGCCGGATAAACAAAGCTAGAAAAGGTGGTTATGCCGGTGGAGGCGTAGCATTTGGATATAAAGCCAAAGATAAGAATCTAGAGATAAACGATAAAGATATTCTGACAATCAGAAAAATATTCTATCTAAGACAACAAAAGAAGTTCGGATTTCGTCAGATCGCAACCTTACTCAATGAAGAAAGGATACCGACTTCAAGAGGCAAGCGTTGGTATGCTAGCACTGTGAGATACATTCTTAATAATCACCTCTACAAGGGTAGGATTGAATATCATGGACTTAAGAGTAAACGAGATGATTTAAAGGTTGTTTAATGTTATTAATTGTAAATGAACTTAGGTAGAATTATGGCCTTGTAATTTGAATTTGCACGACTTCTCCCTGGCATTTCAATCCGTTAAATACCAAGTATGATCAACTCTCTGTATAACTAATAGGTAATAGGAATGACCAATTCTGTGTTATCTAAAATTTAAATACCACAGAATTAGCAGTTTCCTGCTAAAGTGAATAATGGCTCTTAGGAATGCATGACACCATACATACCATCGTCCCTCAGTTGAGAGGGGAACAATTACCATTTCTTCTCTGGCCCATACAGCATTAAGATTGGAATCTACCCAGATTCGCCTCTCCTTTTCGGTGCCTTGTCAAACCAGTGCCTCAAGAATAGTTTTACTCACAAAACACTATTCTCTTATCAGTATCGGAAGTCGTCAAGAGATACTGAATTGTACCTGGGTTTAAGCCAGGATACTATTGGAATATTACCCGTCAGTTATTAAAAAGTACCATTAGTTTTGAGACATAATGAATAAAACGGTCTTAGGATAAGAAAACCACCTAACAAACAATAGTCTAATCTGGCTGCCTGATGGATTGTCACCAGACTAGACCGCTATCCGCTAAATGGTATCGCCATCAGGCATTTAAGCGGGTAATTGTAGGGCCCCTATCCTTCTTAATTATAACACAAGTCAATACCTATTATCAAGTTTTGACACCCAAAAAACCACTGGCACAGAGCCATTATTTGGGTGTTTCCGAAATGAAATATCGAGGTCTATTTAAGGAAGCCTAAAATGCCCTAGGATGATACGTAAATGGCATTAGGTAGGGCAATGTATCCGCTTTCACGTAGCGGGGTTTAGGGCCCGTTATTCTGATATCCAGAGCGGTTAAAATAGACTGGCCGTCTAGATCAGATTCAATAGATGGACACCGAACACTCGTTGGTATATGTTGTCGGGAATGATTACCCCCCAACCAATCGTTCCTCCTGATGCTGTCCAAAAATTAATTGACGGCTCCACAGCCCAAGGGATCCTGTGGGCTCAACTGATGGCCAGGATTATCTGGTCCGGGCTACTACCATATTTCCCATATGTCATGGTCGTTTTATTTATCTGGCTGATCTTGGCTTCGATAAATGCTTTTATGGGACGAACGGGCATGCTGGGTAGTCTGCTCTACCACATATTCTATTTTGGGATTTTGGGGATAATAGTCTGGATCAATGGATTCGGGATATTGTTCAACCCTTATCTGGATTTGATTGATCTCATTCTATATCTCGTTTGTTACTTCCTGACTGGGTTAGTTCTGGATAAGTTCAGACATCATTACTAGTTCCCGTAGTTTAAATATGCTACCCTCAAGGCAACTATGGCGCAGGAATTAAGCTCCTATCTAGGTGTAGCCCCGGAAGCACTTAAAAAGCTCAACGTACTTGACGCTATTATTGGTGTTGACGCAAACTTCTTTATAGATCCTCATCTTCTCAAGCGTAGCAAGATTCCCGAGTTTAAAAATTCTGGTAAGAAATTAGAGCAGTACTTCGGGGAGTTGATAACGATAATTCAAGCGTCTGTGTCTATGGGAGATATTGCATGGAGAAAGGCAAGGGCTCGACTTATCTTCAAAGAAGTCCGGGGAGCCTCTATTGGATACGGAGTACATAGTAGCGACGGTAATGCTATAGGGCCTAAACTCGGACTAAGGCTTCTAAAGACTGCTCAGGAAATTATAGCGATGGGAATAAAAGACCCGGCGATATTTGAATTACTTGGGTTATTCGAAGATGGATTTGGCGCAGATCGATTGAGCGATATGACGATGAGAATTCTTCTTGATGATTTCTATAGTTTTACCGAGCGTGTTGCAAAGTCATTGGGCGTTAAAAATGTTTCCAAATTTACATTGCGGGGAAGAGAGTTTATATTGCCGATTCATCCAAACGGCGGCAAACCCTTAGTTTTAATTCCGATGTCTGTTCTTAGAGATTTACCGATTGCTCTCTCCTACGATGACATTGGTCATGTCGTTGGAGTTAATCAGGAACTACGAGAGCGAGTTAATCAGTTGATCGGTAAAACCTGGACGAAGAAAACTAAGCTAAAGAAGCGCGATATTCGAAGTCTGGTATTACGAAGTCCCAAGAATCTTGAGTATCTTTTGCAGACTTATAAAAGCGACACCGGAACGTCCTATGACTTTGAGAATGATCCCGAGGGTGAGTTAGTGTGGTATTCCCTTGGACAAAAATATGCTAAGCAGAACTTGATCAAGTTGCCGATTAAACAGCCGAAGGATCTAAGGGAGGTAGAAGACACTGTTCGCCAAATAATATTGCAGTTCCAGAAAAATATAGAAGTTAACGGATTGAATGAACACTTATATGCAAACGGCAAACCGCGCCATGAACGATTTAGTCAGCGTTTATTCTATAGTACTGGCGATACTTACTGCAAAGCTAACAACGTTGATCTAAATCGTGAGCCTAATGCGGGTTCTGGTCCCGTTGATTTCAAGACGAGCAGGGGGTATCATGCCCGAGTTTTAGTTGAGATTAAACTATCCTCTCATCCCCGGCTTATAGATGGGTATGTGGAACAACTCCCCGCATATGCTAAGAGTGAATCTACTGAAAAGACCGTATATTTAGTCATCAGGGTTACCAGATCAGACGCAAAGATTAGAGCATTGATGAAAAAGAGGGATGAGCTAGTAGCAAAAGGTGTTCATTGCCCTGAGATATTTGTTATCGACGGCCTATTAAAACCTTCGGCAAGTAAGCGCCGCAAAGCCGCTAGAGTTTAATCCTCACGCTCCCAATCACTATCATTGACGCTAAAGTAGTCCCTAACGGGCAGAGTTGATCTTATCCACTTTATGTCATTTGACTGGTGAACGCTCGTTCACCTATACTGGTGGGTATGACGAAACTCTCAAACTCATTTAAAAAGATTCAGTCCTTTTACGATCAGAAAAAAAGGATGCCCTCATATAGCGAGATGGCCAAGCTTACCGGCGTTAGCTCAAAGAACGCCGTATATAAAATGGTCGAGAGGTTGTGTGGCCTAGATTTAATCTCTAAAGATGAGACTGGCCGTCTTATACCTGGAAAGAGCTTTCAGGGCGTACGCCTATTAGGCTACGTTGAAGCTGGATTTCCATCTCCGGCCGAGGAAGAACTCTCCGACACTATGAGCATGGATGAATATTTGATAGATAACAAAGAGGCGACGTTTATGCTCAAGGTAAAGGGTGATTCCATGATAGGGGCGGGTATTATGCCGGGTGATATGGTTCTTGTGGAGCGGGGCCGGGAAGCGAGGGATGGGGATATTGTTATCGCCGAAATTGACCATGGCTGGACCATGAAGTATTTACACAGGCGCAACGGCAAGATTATTCTTATGCCGGCAAACCCTAAGTACTTGCCGATATTGCCCAAAGAGGAACTGAAGATCGCCGCAGTAGTAAAAGCAGTTGTTAGAAAGTATTAATCAGATGGAGCAATTCCCATTATCATTACGTTCCTATCCGAGAGCTATCCTTCATATTGATGGTGATGCCTTCTTTGCCTCCTGTGAGCAGGCCAGGCGTCCTGAATTGCGTGGGAAGCCTGTTATCACGGGCAAGGAGCGTGGTATAGCCTCCTCTATGAGCTATGAGGCCAAGGCACGTGGCGTAACCCGTGCCATGCGTTTGAGCGAGATCAAGAGGCTTTGTCCCGATGCCATCATTCTTCCTTCCGACTACGAGACCTACAGCCTTCTCTCAAAACGATTCTTTAACATCGTCCGGCGGTATACGCCAGACGTTGAGGAATATAGCATTGACGAATGTTTTGCCGACTTGACCGGACTACGAAGAGTCTACAGGACTTCTTACCCTGAAATAGCGGCGAGGATAAAACAAGACTTGGACCTTGAACTGGGGTTTACGTTCTCTGTCGGACTTGCACCTACTAAAGTCTTGGCAAAGATCGGCTCGAAATGGAAGAAACCCTCAGGACTAACGGCTATCCCAGGCAAAGAGATACACCTCTACTTGGCCAAGCTCCCGGTGGAGAAGGTCTGGGGCATCGGACCCCAAACGACAGAATTTCTGGCTAAGCATGGGATACGGACGGCCCTGCAGTATGCGATACAAACCGAGCAGTGGATCAAAGCTCATTTAACGAAACCCCATTATGAAATTTGGCAGGAGCTTAATGGCAATTCAATATTATCGGTTAGTACTGAAGAGAAGACTTCTTATTCTTCGATCCAGAAGTTCAAGACATTTACACCGCCTTCAAACAATAAAGAGCTTGTCTTCGCCCAACTTTCAAAGAATATTGAGAATGCCTGCATTAAGGCGCGTAGATACAAACTAGCCACGCAGAATATCGTTATTCTTCTTAGAACTCAGGATTTCGGCAATACAGGACTTGAGATCAAGCTATCCAAGCAAACCAATTTTCCGACAGATGTAATTGCCAGTGTCAGAGATGGCTTCAATCAATTATTTGAACCCCGGAAGTTATATCGTTCTACGGGGATAGTGCTTTGGAACCTTAAGGAAGATTCCGAGCCTCAACCCGATCTGTTCAGCTCCCATCTCATGGTGGAGAAAATGAATAAGGTATTTGAGGCGGTAGATAAGGTTAAATCAAAGTACGGTAAGCATACTCTCTTTCTAGGATCGAGCTTTGCGGCTAACACGTTTGCTCAACACAGAGGGGACAGAGGAGACACTCCGGAAAGGAAAAAGGAGCTATTTAAGGGTGAGACGAGCAGGAAGCGATTAGCCGTACCGATGCTATTGGCCGAAGTAACCTAGGTAGATGGAAGATCCGATAAAATCGTCTACCTAATACAGATTTCAATATGGCCATCATATAGTCATTCATGGCCATTCTTTGCCCTAATTGGCCCAGATTGAGCCTAGGAACGACCCAAATAGGACATGGACGAGTATATGGACAGAGTATGGGTGACGGAGGGTTTATAACAAGTTGATTATGCGAGTAAATAGTGAGAAAATTGAGGGGCTAAAGGAACTAGATAATGAATAAAAAAGATTCTAAAATCACTCACATAGATCTATTTGCCGGTCCTGGCGGTATATGCACCGGGTTTAAGTCGGCTGGAATCAAGACCGTGTTGGCGGTTGAGTATATTGATACTTGTTGCGAGACCTATTCAGCTAATCATCCTGGGGTTAATGTCCTTTGTAAAGATATAAGAGATGTTACCGATAAACAGATAAGGGATAACCTAAAAAAAATGGGGTTAGCAGGAGTAGACATCGTATCTGGTGGGTTTCCTTGCGAAACTTTTTCTACGGCTGGTTCTAAATCTAGGATTTACAATGACCATAGAAATTATTTATATAAAGAGGCAATCAGGATTGCCGATGCTGCTAATGCGAAAATCTTATTATTGGAAAATGTACCTGCTTTTATATCTAAGCGCATAGAGAAAGGTTCAGATATACGTGTTCTAGATCTTCTCCTGGAAGATTTAAAGAGTCGTGGTTTCAAATACGTAGATTATGACGTGCTCAATGCTGCGGATTATGGCGTACCTCAGAAACGGAGTCGGTTTATTCTGATGGCTAGTAAGAAAATACCTATTAGTAAGGGAATGTTTAATTGGGGAAAGATATCTAAGCGAGTTACGGTAAATGAGGCTATTTCTGACCTACCATTAATTGGTCCAAATTCTTCTTCTGAAAAGTATTCATCAAAGGCCAAGAATAAATACCAGACAGTGATAAGGGATCCATCTTTCTGGGGTGAAACATCAAGACAAGCTCAACTTACCTATCATGTATCTCCTAAGCATAGGCCGGGTACTTTGGAAAGATTGTCAATGATACGAGCCGGGGAAGGACTAAAGGATTTATTCGATCGGCTCGGTAATAAGAAAGTAAAAGAATTACAAGCTAAACGAGTATTACCCGCAAGGTGGTACATACAGCGTAACCAACGATTACATGGAAATGGCCAATCTCATACTGTGACATCGCATTGCTCAGAAGAAATAGTTCACCCTACACTTAATCGTGGACCTTCGCTACGTGAGGCAGCGCGTTTACAAAGCTTTCCCGATCACTATGACTTTAAGGGCGGACCTTTTTTAGCGCCGCATATTTATAAAACTCAGGATAAATATGAGCAGATAGGCGATGCGGTCCCACCTCTACTAGCTAGACATTTAGGCATATCTATTGTTAAAATACTAGAATCGGTTAAATAGTTCCGCAATATATGCCACCTCTCTTACAAAAGGATATTACATCCGAATACCTGGCTCTGTTCAAAGATAGACTTCGTGAGCTTAGGAAGGAAAAAACAAAACCTAATATTGCAGAAAGAAATGCCCAAAAATTTGCCATTAAGATGGTTACTTTAAAGTATCTTAAAGATGTTACAGTTATCAATAAAGCAGAGGTATGGAATATGATTTACGCTGCTCATGTAGGTCGTAAGGCAGGTGTATTGATACCACGTGAAACAGTAGAAAAAGTAATCTCTGCTGACCAAAGCTGGAAGAAATCTAGCGGCCATGCCTTTGAAGAAGTTGTTAAGGAGATGGCAAACGAGGCACTCGTCGGGACAGATATAAGTGTTCTACTTCAACGTGATCTTCACGATGTTATAAATAAGGGTTATCTTAAAAACGACAGTCGCGATATAGATTGGCTTAAAAAACAAATGGCTGGTGGCGTTTTTGACCTATTTGTAATTAAGAATAATACCGTGTTTGGTTGTGTTCAGACTAAGACGAGTATAAGAGATCGCGTAACAAGAGATCGTGAGCCCTCTACGAATGCCATGGGACGCTTTTTCTGGTCCATAGCCTTTGTATTAGATGGGGACTTCCTTAGATTGCCTAAATTTAAGGCCATGGTTAATGGTGGTACGGTAGAATTCTCTAATAATGGGTGGCATGCAATGTATGTATATTCATACCCCGATCCAGCAATTATTACAGATCGAATTGTTGCTCTTGACCCGGCCTTATCTATATTTAAAGAAAACGCAGTCAGTGCGGCTAATGAGTGGTTTGGTCGTGGTCGTCAGTGGATGACCAGAGATTGGAGGCCTGGAGCCCCCGGGCAAAATCATACCTCATAGATTCTATTATTAAAGGGTATCCATTGTTCTTTTCATTCGTTTAAGTATGCTTTTGATGTGTACGACGAACATGCATTGCGGATTTGGACGGATGGATCATGTCCAAAATATAATCCCGGAGGCCCTAGCGGTCTAGCTGGGGTTATTGAGTATCCGGCGAGTATGAATAAGGTGCTCGAGAAAGCCTTTGCGGAGGGATATAAAAGCTCAAGTAATCAAAGGATGGAACTCCGGGCAGTTATTAAAGCATTGGAATTTATTAGGAAGCACAAAGACTCATGGGAAATTATGGGGATCTCTAGGAGTATAATCATTACGGACAGCGATTATGTTGCAAAATATCAGCACCGTGCTCAATATTGGAGAAATAAGAAGTGGGTAGATGACGAAGGCCTTCCTTATGATAATCAGGATCTCTGGAGAAAACTCCTTTCACTGCAAGCATCCGATTATTCAAAGATTATCTATCACAAGGGAAAAACAACCGAGGCAAATATCCTCGCAGATAAACTCGCAAAGGAACGGGCAAAAGTTAGTCCTAATCAAATTGATTTTGGGTTTAGTCCTGGCAAAATCTCTAGGGCACCAATTAGGGGCAAGGTCATTCCATTTCCAGCCAAAGGACAAATTGTAAGTATTAGAATCTATCGTTATGAACCGATAGGATTAGGTAAAACAAAAAAACAGAAAGTCTTCTTTACATTGGAAGATGTAGAAATAACGGACAAGTATTTTGCGTATATGGATCTTCCGAAATTTAGTCGCCATGGAAAATATCTCGCAAGTTTCAGCTCTGTTTCCCGGAAGCCAGTGATTGAGTCCTTGGCTGCTAACGAATAAACCCATCTCATCAATTTCTTCGAAACTCATTTTTTGTGCAAGAGCTACTTATTCATAATATGCCTCCCTTAGGGTCGGACGGGGACACGGCTTTTTAGCTAGATACTAAGCAAAGGACCCCTTTCGGGGTCGAATGCTTTAGATAATTCTTTCTACCAAACGTCCTCTACCTTGCCCGTTTGCTTATTTACGATCTGAATGCTCTTCCATCCATCCCACCTTTCCTTCGTTTTCTCCAAGAATATTTCAGCTTCCTCGATACTATCGAACTCTTCAGGTGCGGCGGGTTGGTTGCCCGTCTCTTCGTCAAACGGGATAATTTGGTAACGACTCTTCTTTGTTTCCATATGTCCTAATTTTAGCCCCATTTGATGAATTTGTAAAGTGATGGCAAAGGGGTGGATACACGTGATCTGGCTTGGGAATTTTTTGTATAAACAATATCTATTCTTTGTACGCCCTCACACCCATAGGGACATTACCCCCCCCTGTACTTTTATTGAAGCCATGCTATTGTGTCTGTATAGGCAGTAACGCCTTACCGACACAATGCAACAATTGGAAAAATCATTGAAACCCATAGTGGCCCTTTACCTTCGAGTTTCTACCAGCCCTCAAGATTTTGAGATGCAGTTACAGGACCTGAAGACGGTAGCCGAAAAAATGGAAGCCACCATCTACCACGAATATACAGATACAGTCGGGGGTTCTACCCAGGTCTCAGAACGTCAGTATGCTTCTGATGTCATTGAAGATGCTAGGCAAGGAAGATTTCAGACTCTACTGGTATGGCGCATTGACAGAATCGCTAGGGACGAAGAATTTGGACTCAATTATTTAAGACGTATTGAGGAAACTGGCTGTCGGATCAAGTTCATGACTAATGCCGGCATTGATACACCCATGCCCTATACTGAGCAGGCGGCTAGCATGATAAAGTCTATGAGAGTACTACTGCTTATGAATGCCAGGGCAGAACTTGAAAGCATTAGGGCCAGAACACGAGCATCGAAAACTCACTGGATTAAGTCAAATAAATGGCCCAGCGTTGGTCATGTGCCATATGGTTATAAGGTGCGGTCCGATTATGGACTTGAAATCGTATCTGATCAAGCAGAAATCGTTAAGCGAATATTTGGGATGTATCTCCACGAGAATCTTACGATAAGAAAAATTGCTGAGGTGTTAAATAAAGAAAAAATACCCTCAGGAACTCCTAATGGCTGGAAGAAAGATAGAATACAGGCCATGCTTCATAACCCTGTATATGTGGGAGCACTTCCTATCAATGGAAAGAAGTTGGGTCCAATCCATACATTTTATTGCGATCCGATTGTCGGTCAGGAAAGTTTCGATAAGATAATCAATAAAACGATAGAAAGGTCAGCGCGATCAAAGAGAAATGCCAATAGGGATTATCTATTTGCCGGACTATTGCGTTGTGCCATATGTGGCTATCCATTACGAAGTATGAAGAATGGTTCCGACAACAGTTACTCATATGGATTTACCAGACGACCATCGGATGGCAAGGTCCTGAAGGATAAACGTTGTTCAGGAAGAGGATGTGGTAAGGTTTCACAGAGGAATTTAGTGGAAGCCATTTATAAGGATGCCGTTAGCTTCTGGGCAAACGCGACGGTTGATGAGCTTGAGAAATGGTTCGGTGGTAAGTATCTTAAGGATACTAAAGATCCAAAGGAAGAAATTGAAGACAAAATTAAACGAGCACAATCCGAACTAAATCTTCTTCAAAAGAGGTTAGAAATTGCAATTGAGATGGTTCTTGACGACAAGTTTTCATTAGCTAAAGAAAAGTGTAAAAAGGTAATTTCTGAACTTGGTCCAAAAATTGAATCAAAAAACGGGCTCATTCACTCTCTTAAACAATCTATCTTGACCAAAGTAGAAGAAAAGAAAATAGCTTCTTCTTCGAGAAGATTGGCTGAACTGATGAAGATTTTCTATCATCAAAATAACAGGTTCTTTCGTTCTCCTGAAAAGTCGAGCTACAGAGAAAAAGAACTTACTGTTTTAGCCTCCGTCTGTCAATTTACCGATGTTATATATGTTAATTTCCCAGATCAGTACCTACAAATTCATATGAGTGAAAATTATATAGATGGCGATCCGAGGATAGTTTCATTGCTTGAAAAAAATGAGAGGGGTGGAGACAATGACCGAGGGGGACATGGCCCCAAGTTGGGTAGGCCCAGAAAAGACTCGATTGTGTCTGCTTCAGTGAGCTCAAGTAATCTCATTCTCGGAGTGGGCTCCCTCGCCCCGCAAAGCGGGGCGATAAGGGAACTCAATCAAAGATCCGCGGAACCGCGGATTTTTGATTGACAGAATGATAAAACTCGTGCTATAATATGACCTTAACCCGTTCCTTCTCTTTTTTCTCGGAGGTTAACGTATGCATGACGTGCGCATGACACCGATCGTGAAGATCGACGAATCCCGGGCCGAGCGGATCATGGGTGGCCGAGGTGCGCTCCGCGAGGCGGTGCGTACGAAGCGGACCGGAGAACTGGCGCTGCTCAATGG
>JAHFKT010000028.1 GCA_023245235.1 Candidatus Yanofskyibacteriota bacterium | reverse complement strand
ATAGTTGATCTGACCGCGACCGATGCCGCCGGTCAGACGTGCAGTAAGAATAATGATCCGGGTATCAATGTCCAGAAGCCCATCCCGCAGATCAAAGAGGTGGCGCCGAAGTAGATCGACGAACTTTGTTGATAATTGAGATGTATGGAATCGGACGGGGGATGTATACTTGAACATATGGCAAGGGCTGTCAGGTCCCGAAAATGGTGGAACTGGAAATGGTGGCTGGTCTTTACCGGTGTCTTCTTGGCGGCATGTGTTTTGGTCGGTTATAAGTGGAATGTGATCTATCAGCAGAACAGACTCGAAAGCCACCAGTTTGTAGGACAGATCGACAGCATCAATGACGGCGAGATACAGACGCTCGGATATCATGTGCCTGATCTCGATACTGCTAAATCCGATTACGCCCATCCTCAGCGGGTGACTGTTAAGGTCGGTCCCGGCACTACTTTTACAAAGATAATTTGGCGTATGATCAGCAAGGAAGACCTGGCAAAAGCGAACGGTAAAATCGATCCCTCAACGGTAGAAAGAGAGCAGCAGGCCGGATCGCTCGACGATCTTAAGAGCAGCGAGGCCGTATCGATAACTGTTAAGACCGAAGGAGATAGTCTCAATGATGAAGTACTTACTGCATCCGAGATAGACTACAATATTCAAGTTTATCCGACTCCCGCGACTCCTAAAAAGTAGCCGTACAGTAACCGAAAACCGGCCATCTGAGCCGGTTTTCGGTTACTCAACTGAATTTGACCTTATGCTATAAAATGTGGTATAATATATACATTCAGAAAGGATAGTTCAATACAGCCATTTCCGGCTCTTAAACAATTTCGACACGGACTTTCAAGGAGACAGAAACCATGACGCGTAAACTGCTCGTCCTCGCTTCACTCGTGATGGCTTGCGCGTCATTTGCGGCATGCGGCAAGCACGGCGGCATAGATCCGTGCTTGAATCCATTGGGACCAAGCTGTGAAGCAACGCCCCACACCCAGCAGCCTCCGACAGAGAACGGTTTCGAGCCGCTCGGTACGAGGCATTACCTGACAGACTCGAACGGCAACGCCACCAGGATGTGGACCGAGCTGGTCAGGATCGTCCCGCTTCGCGGCTCCCGCGTCATCACCGCGCCCTTTGCTCATCCGCCGGATTGCAGTATCGATTGCTATTCGGTGACCGTCAGGTTCGGTGTTGATGCCGATCCCTCAAGCAGTTCCCCCGCGAATGCGGACTTCAAGGCGGGGTTTACGGTGGACGGTATCGGTCCGGGCATTTCATCTACGACGGCCTATCCCGGACCCTATACGCCCATCTGCTTCGGCACTTCCTCATCCGGAAACCAGGGCGAGTGCGGTGCCGGTCCGGGAGCGGGTCCGGGCGGCAGCACTTCCTATACCACCTTCGAGTTTGTCCCGACCTACGTTACGGTCGTCGGACAGCTGAGGGTCGGCAACGGAATCTCCGTTGTAACCGTTGGAAGGTTCAACTTCATGACGGGTTACCAGCATCTTTAGCCACCGGGCATCACCCGGGTGGCGGGGGCGGCCAATGCGGCCGCCTTTTTTGTTGATAAGTTAATTAACGGGGTTCGCTATTCGGTTTACAATATAGATAGATGATTCTTTTCCATCGGCCATCCAGGACGACCGTTATACTCATTGCTGTGGCTGTTCTGGCCGCAATTTTTATATTTATCAACACCAGGAGGGGGACCAATGAAATTATGGCCAATCTGGTCAAAGTAGAAGGGAACTCCCTGTCGGTTGCCGCAAAATATATCAATACGACCTCCGGCAACCCGTACTATGATGACTTTAGGGACGTTGAGGTAATTGTTGATCCCAAAACAAAGATCACGAGAATAGCGTTGCAACTGCCCAGCCAGGAAGAGCTTAAAAAGACAAACGGGCTCTTTTATCCCGATAAATTGCCGAGAGTACAATCGGCAGCTACTCTTGATATTTTGAAAAAAGACTTTTCATTGGCCGCAATAAGCTTGACCGCAAAGGGGGTCGGCAATATTCTTAACAGCAAGAGTTTCATCGCTACTGAGATAACGTATACAACAATAGCGGTCGAAGCTCCGGTTTTAGACAAAGACTAAAATATGTGGACATCCAAACCTAAAACGACGGCGGCTATCCTGCTGATATCGGCAGCAGTTTTGAGTTTATTGGTTTACCGCCAATATTTTTCTTCAAGGGTAGTAAGCTCTGTGCCGGTGCCGGATATGGATAAGAATCTGACCGAAACCCAAAAGGAACTTTTTTACTTTCCAACCGCCTCAGCTTCACAAGCGGAACAGTTGAAGCATTATGATCTTGCCGCAAAATCAGCCGTAGCCGCCGATTACATTGAAGTAAAGGACTGCGTAGCAAAACCGGATGTCTTCCGGGTAATGCAGGGGAGTAATTTTACCGTAAAAAATACCGGAACCAAGGATTTCAAATTTGTTCTTAAAAGCGGTCTTACCACCGTTGCCGCCGGTACGACTCTGGTTGCCAAGGCTGATTTCAGGAAGGGTCCGGGCCTCTACGGATACGGTTGCGGTGATCCCAACATGAAAAGGTCTATCGGCCTGATACTCGTCGTTCCGCCCAAGCTGTAAAATATCCCAGCCAAAAACAGCCCGGTGGAGCTGTCTTGGGTTAATACAAATGTCGATGGGTATAAAAATTCCTAAGATAAAATTTCCTATAAAGATCTCAGGCTACTCTTTCGTTATAAAAACAGCGCTCCTCGTTAATGCCGCCCTCATAGTGGCCCTGGTCATTCCGATGACAACGAAAACCGGACAGATGCCGGAGATAAATGATCTCAAAGGCAAGAACCTGAGCTTCGAGCAGCTTTCGGATTATTTCAAAAAACTTTCGGAAGTAAAGGGTGCTCCGTATGCGTATAATGTCTTGCGGCTTGCGACTTTGACCCCCGGTGTTGACCTGCACCTCTTGGGGCATATTGTCGGCGACGAGCTTTATAAGCAGAAAGGTTTGGAGGGCATCTATATCTGCACTCCTGATCTGCAAAATGCCTGTTCGCATGCAATCGTCACAAGCTACCTGTATGAGCATGGCGCAGGAGCGCTCGAAGATATTTCCGGGGTTTGCAAGAAGGCTCCCGGGGGCAAGACGGCCTATGACCAGTGCTTCCATGGGTTGGGCCATGGGGTCCTGGCTTATAATGACTATGACCTGCGCCCGGCCGTTACCATGTGTCAATCTTTAGCAAAAGAAGGCGGTGACGGCCGCGAAGATATTAATTGCGTCGGGGGAGCTATTATGGAGATGGTCGGAGGGGGATTCCATGATAGAAATGCCTGGTCTAAGGAAAGAAAGGTATATTTTCAGACGAGCAATCCCCTATATCCGTGCACAGCCGATTTCATACCCGATAAATTAAAGCCCATCTGTTATACTTTTCTTACCCCGCATTTGTTCGATACCCTTGATAAGAGCATCGGCCAGGCCGGTCCGGCAGAATATCAGGAGGCTATAGCGTTCTGCGACAAAGTTCCCCGTTCCGACCCGAACAGCCGCAATGCCTGTTTCGGCGGTTTTGGTAAAGAGTTCGCCATTCTGGCCATACACAGGCAGATACTTGATCTGAACAGCGCCACCGACGAACAACTCGCAAATGTGAATAACTGGTGTACGTTGGTAAAGGATCGTGATGGACTGCAGGCATGTTTGATGACCGCGCTCGGTTCGTATTATTGGGGCGGTGAGAACGATCCTCATATCTCTATACGCTTCTGCGGTGTGATCACCGACCCGGCCTATCACGATATGTGTTTTCACCACCTTATCGGGTCAGTCGGATATTTTATAGCCGATACGAAGTATAAAACCAAGTTTTGTTCGGATCTCCCGCCCGGATACCGGGAAGATTGCAGGGCAAAGTTATTATAAGACGTGGATAATGCATTTATGAAGAGCGTCCATTCGATATATAATGGATATATAACTAATAATTCGTGTCTAAATTCATAACAGCTATCTATCGTAATAAGAAGTCCAGGTTCGCGTTTTTTGCTTTCTTATTTGTCGTTCTGGCATTAACTTTGTTATCCGCATCGCGGGTTAAAGTCGCTCGCGCCGATGGTTATTGGGATTGGGAGGGGTACTACGAATATAACTATGAATACGGCTATGAATACGGCTATGAGAGCGGCTATGGGCCAAGCTGCGGAGGTATCGGAGGGAATTACTGCGCCAACGGGTCTTGTCCCGGGGGCTATTCATCCCTGGGCAATACGTACGACTGTCACCCGTGCTGTGTTAACACCCCCGTCTACCAGTCCAGTTACGAATCCGGCTATCAGACCGGCTATCAGAGCTATTACGAATATACATATGATCAGTACGGTTTCGAATCGAACTATCAGAACTATTACGAGTATACATACGAATCCGGCTACCAATCCGGCTATCAGAACAATTACCAGGGCAGCTATCAGAACAGCTACCAGGGTAATTATCAGTCCAACTATCCTCAATACGGCTATGAATACGGCTATGAACCCGATTACAACTATGAAGGATTCTATCCCGAGTACGGTTACGAGGGCAGCTATGAAGGCAGTTACCAAACCAGCTACCAATCCAACTACACCACCAGTTATACGGGACAAGCCTGCAGATATGACGGAGTACTGAATAGCGGAGGATGTTTGTTTATGGCTTCAGTGGGCAGCTCAGATCAGGCCTGGAGGGGCCACGTTTCCGGCCATACCGGAGGCGACCCCGATGACGAGGTCGGCTTATCCGCCTGTCTGAGCAGTAATGGACAGATGTGGTCCGGCTCATGCTGGAACCTGGTAAACAATCAACACCCCACCGGCTGGTCCAATAGCTGGGCAGAAGACATCGGGAATGACCCGAACCCCACCTATAAATATTGGACGGTATCATTCTACGCGGCTGATGCCCATTGGGATCAGATCGCCTATTGGGTTGATGCCAGGCATGTATTCGTACAAAACCTGTCTCCATCGCAGAACAGCGTTCTTGCGGGAGATTCATTCACGGTCAATTACAATGTCATCGATGCGATTTCTGGAGCACAACTGTCATGGAGCGGAGACTTGGCCGGGGGCGACGGCAGCGCCGATATCTTTACCAGTCCTAACGGTTCGATGACCTTCCAGGCGGGTCAAACTCCGGGGGTCGCGAATTTTACCGTTCATGCCTGCGGTGCCACGGGCAGCGGCTACGGTTGCGTGGACCAGGCGATATCGGTAAATGTCACAACAAATAAACCGGGGGATTTCAGTCTCCTGAACGCCAGCGCAACCTGCAGTGGGGACGGCAACTCAACCGACGTTAATCTTAACTGGGAGCAATCAGCCGGCGCTACCGGCTATAATATCTACAGGCGCATGTGGAGCTTCGGTTCATGGGACCTGATAGGTTCGACCGGAGGAACCTCATACAGCTATTCTGAACGAAAAGGTGTCGACCTCTACTACTACGTAGAGGCGGTGAACAGTACCGGTTCGACTATCGACAGGAACGGCGCGGTCTACGCCGGCCAATGTCCGGCGCCGGCGGCCTCGCTCTCCGCCAATCCGCCAACGATAGATTGGAACAGTTCATCCACGCTGTCTTATAGCTCGGCACATGCCTATCAATGCAGCTTGTCAGGTTTCGGAAATGTGGCACCGAATACTTCGGGCAGCGTTTCGACCGGACCTTTGCAGAATACGACCACTTATTATCTGACCTGTTCCGATCCCGACGGAGGATATGCCGATATTGCCGCCGCGACCGTCAATGTGAATCCGCGGCCGGCACCAAGCGGCTGGATCAGATGTAACGGCCAGGACAACTCCTGCACTATCGGATACGGAGCTTCCGCCGGTATTACCTGGCAGACGAACAACACGACCTCATGTTCAGTTTCTCCGACCGGCTGGTCGGGGACCAGCGGCAGCAATTCGACCGGAGCGCTCTATTCGGACGCATCATATACCCTTACTTGCGCCGGTCTGGACGGGTCCACATATACCAACAGTGTCGGGGTCACCATTGCCGGTCCCGGCGCAAGCGTTTCCTGCAATCCTGACTCCGTCGGCTATAACGGTTCGTCAACGATATCCTGGTCATCAAGCAATGCCAACTCATGCAGTGTGGCTCCGACCGGCTGGTCCGGCACTTCCGGGTCGCAATCAACCGGTCCGCTCACTTCCGACCAGACCTACACGGTCACGTGTAACGGGAACGGAAGCTATAGCATCAGCTGTCCGGTACATGTGATCGGCCCGGCCGTTAATATGAGCGCGGATCCATCGACCATTGATTACGGCCAGTCATCGACTCTGTCGTGGTCCTCATCTAACGCGGTCTCCTGCACCGCATCGGGTGATTGGTCGGGAGATAAGAATTTATCCGGCAGTGACTCGACCGACAATGTGTCGCCCCAGGCCAAGTATCAGCCGGGAACTCATACATATACTTTAACGTGCTCGGGTAACGGTTCAGGTTCGGCCAGCGCCCAGCTTGTCGTGAATACGCCGATACCGAATCCGCCGGCCAATGTGACTGAAGTCAACCCCGATTATTGTCAAACCGGTCCGGGTGGTACGGTCAGCTGGACGTATACGGACCAGAACAATGTCCCCCAGGGAACTTATGAAGTGCAGGTCGGACAGAGCGGTAACTTCGGAAGTCCGGTCTACGATTCCGGTCAGATCAATTCGAACTCAACTTCGTTCGCTATCCCGAATGGTGTTCTCCAGTTCAATACGACATATCAGGCTCGGGTCAGGGTCTGGAATGTATTGGGCGGTGCTTCGGGATGGGGGAGTTCCAACAGCTGGACTACGCCTCCGTACGCGTACCCGCAGGTTGACTTTACCTGGACTCCCCATGCTCCCCAGATCAACGTCCAAGTCCCGTTCACCGACCAGACTGTTTTCGGCGGCGGCAATCCCGGTGCTCGCACCTGGAGCTGGGACTTCGGTGACAATGGCACCGCAACAACCCAAAACCCCAAACACACGTACACGACCCAGGGCCAATATCCGGTCAGTCTGACCGTGACCGATGCCGCCGGCCAGTCTTGTACCAATAACAGCCATACCCTCAACGTTCAGAAGCCCATTCCCGAGATAAAAGAAGTGGCACCGAAGTAATCAAAAACCGGCTGTCTCCTGCCGGTTTTTGGGGAAATTAAGGATCTGCTAAGAAATATGAGCAAAAGTAAGATATTAATAATTACGCTCATAGCATTGTTGCTGATTTTTGGCGGCATAATTTTTTTCAACAAAGCGGCTAATCGGGCCGGCCAATCGCTGAACCAAGATAATCAAGCCAGCCCGAGCCGGCTTGCCGGACCCTGCGCAAAGTCACCGGTCACGGATCCGGTCATGGTTGCTGAAAGTTCCCTGGGCCGCTATCTGGCGGATAACAAATGCATGACTCTGTATGTTTTCGCCAACGATAAACCGTCCGAGTCAACATGTAATGATCTATGCTCGCTGATGTGGCGTCCGTTCAATTACGACGGCAAAGACCTGAAAGGGTTTACCGACCAATACACCAAGAACCTGGGCATCATCAAACGAAAAGAGGGTGTATATCAATACACCTACGGCGGCAAGCCCCTGTACTACCACTACGAGGATAAAGTTCCCGGGGACACTACGGGTAACGGAGCGACCCGGGCGGCGGGCAGCCCGTCGCCGGCGTTTTCCTCGAAGGGAAATGTCGGCATCGCCACCAGCTTTATGGAATATAAAAATTGGTCGGTCGTACCGGTGAACACGAACTGATAAGGATCATGAAAAAACTTATTGTAATCCGGCAGTCAGGATATAAATTCAATTCTCCGGCGTTCGGAATATTTCTCGCTATGGGATTGATGGTTTTTTTGTGGGCTCCCCGGAACGTATCTGTGGCGCATGCGGATACCCTGATCGGCGGATGTGATGTTGCCGATTATACGACCGACTCCGACCACTACGGCATATACGGTGCGGAATTCTCCGCTTCGGGCACATGCTATCCGCCCGCCAATACCATACGGTCTCACATAACCATCGTCATGGACGACGGGGGACCGGTATACGTGAACGGCGGACAAGTTTGGAACATAGATCCGCCGGATTACTATACGTGCGTCATTAAGAACGCCAATTTTGACATTTCGATGACCCCGGGTGCGGCCAATAGTCTTGCTTGGACCACGTACAACAGTCCATGTGCGGGAGAGGGTGCCAGGGTGCACGTTGATTTCTACGGGTCTTCCTGCGTGGGTAATGCCGGTAATTCCTGCACCTCATCCGCCAACGCCTGCGGTCAGACCAACTCGGGCAGTATTCAGTGTGACGGCAGCTGTTCGGCTTCCACTCCCTCCAATCCATCCGGTTACGGCAACTCTTGCACTTCATCCGCTAATATCTGCGGCCAGACTAATTCCGGCACGATTCAATGCAATGGCAGTTGCTCCGCCTCGGCGCCGGCCGACAGTGCTTGTCCGGCTCCAAGCGGCTGGATTCGTTGTAACGGCGCCTCCTCGTGTACTATTTCATACGGAGGGTCGGGGAGCATGACCTGGCAAACCGCCAATACGACCTCTTGTTCGGTGGCTCCCACCGGCTGGAGCGGCGTGACCGGTTCAAATTCTACCGGTGCCTTGTATACTGATGCGACCTATACTCTGACGTGCCAGGGCCAGAACGGGTCTCCGTATACCAGCCAGGCGACCGTCACGGTCTCAGCCCCGTCAGTAACCATCCAGGCCAACGGTTCCGGCGGGTCCATCACCGTGCCCTGGAACAGCAATGTCAATCTGACCTGGTCCTCCAGTAATGCCGCATCATGC
>JAHFKT010000008.1 GCA_023245235.1 Candidatus Yanofskyibacteriota bacterium | reverse complement strand
CAGGTCCTGATATGCATCGTCGACTAACTGGCTCTGAAAGTTCTGGATCGTGAACGGATTTTTAGTATCGGGAATACCGGCGGGCATTGCGGCAAGCTTGTCGCCATGCTTGGGAAGCCAGCTATTCTGGATCATCAGAATGTCCGGGCCGGTCCCCGCGGCGAGATTGTTCACTATCGACTGCTCGTACTGATCATAAGTCAGCTGCTGGTATTTAACATTGATACCCGGATTCTGGCTCTTGAAATCCTGGATCACCTTATCGAATGCGTTATGGTCGTCGAAAACGCCCCAGAATGTCAGAGTTACCGGCTGAGCCGTCCCGCCACCTATATTACGCAGGATCAAAATGAACGTGATAAATACTACCGCGCCTATGACCCCGACCAGAATGTATAAAAGTCGATTGCTGTTCAATTAGGTTCTCTGAAAAATTAATCCGTAGTGGAACTGGCCTGCCTCGAACTTCCGTCCGAGTATGAACCCCTCATTCGTAAATAATGCCTGCATAGCGGTCTCGTCCATCCGCAGCTCGTCCGGAGGCCCGAATCCGTTGGTCCCCTTTTTCCAGTCAACAAAGACCACCGTGCCGCTCGGCTTCAGAACCCGCTTTGCCTCCTTAAGGATCTCCGATTTTTTCTGGGATTGAAACAGGATATTAACCAAGATGACCATGTCCTGGGACTGTTCGGCCAGACCTGTGCTGCCCAACACTTCAAGATTTGCCCGGGCGGTTTCGACGTTGTTCAGGCCCGCCGCTTTTGCACGAACCCGGACGCTATCAAGTTTATCCTCCAAAATATCGAATGCGGTGACCTTTCCGTTCTCACCGGCACGCTGTGCGATCAATATCGCGATATGTCCGGCACCGCAGCCGAAGTCAGCTATCTGCATGCCCGGGAGAACGGCAAAGTCTCCGATGATAGCGTCGGGATTTAAAAATTGATCCAATGAGTTTGGAGGCGGCTGCACTCTTTAATACTAGCACGAAAACTAGCCCAAGTTATCCACCCAAAATCAAAAAGGACCGTCCGGAGACGGTCCTTTTTGATCGAATTAAACTACGACCACAGAAGCCAGCTTGTCCCCGGCCTCAAGCCGCATGACACGCACTCCCTGTGTCGCCCGGCCGATGATCGATATGCTGGCGACCGATGTTCTGATGACCTGGCCCTTTCGCGAAACCGCAATGATCTCCTTGCTGTCTTCTGAGGTGACGTGAGCGGAAACAAGGGCGCCTGTCTTTGAGGTCAGCTTGGCGGTCATAATACCGTGACCTCCCCGCTTTTGTATTTTATATGACCGAAGGTCCGAGCGCTTGCCGTACCCATTCTCCATGACCGCCAAGAGGTATAGTCCTTTCTCAACACCGGACGGGACCACATCAGCACCGACCACCCTCTGGTCTTTTTCGAGGCGAACGCCGATCACGCCGGCAGCCCCGCGTCCCATCGGCCGGACATCGCTTTCCTTAAAGCGGATGGCATTGCCGCCCGAAGTTACGATCACGATCTGGTCTTTGCCGGACGTGGAAAGAACCCAGCCCAGCCGGTCAGCGCCCTTCAGCTTGATGGCGATCATGCCATTACGACGGACCTGTGAGAACGAATCTATCTCGACTTTTTTGATGACGCCATGATCGGTTGCCATGAAAAGAAACATCCCCTTCTGTTCCTTCGGTATCGGAACTACGGCCGTGATCGCATCGCTCGGAGAAACCTGGAGAAAGTTCACGATGGCCTTTCCCTTGGCCTGCCTCGAAGATTCCGGAACCTCATATCCCTTTGTCTGGAATACTTTGCCCGAGTTGGTAAAGAAGAGAATGTTGTCATGCGTATTGGCCAAAAAGAAATGCGAGATAACGTCCTCTTCCTTGGTGGCCATGCCGATGAGACCCTTGCCGCCGCGCTTTTGGGCCTTGAGCAGGTCCGGGGCCATACGTTTAATATATCCGTCATGGGTGATCATAAAGAGCGAATCCTCTTCGGGAATAAGTTCTTCTTCGCCGATCTCTCTGAGCGCCGACTTCACCACCTTGGTCCTGCGTTCATCACCATATTTCTCCCTTATCTCTTTGAATTCAGTTTTTACCACGCCCAGGATCTTCTTCGGGCTCTTGAGTAAGTCCTCTAAAAACGCGATCAACTCAAGTTTTTCTTTCAGTTCATCGTTTATCTTCTTCCGCTCAAGGCCTGCGAGCGCTTGAAGCCGCAGCTCCAAGATCGCAGCCGTCTGTTTGTCGGAAAACTTGAACTTTTTGATCAAATTAACCGCCGCCTCCTCTTTGGATGCGGAGGCGCGGATGATCTTGATGATCTCGTCAATGTGATCAAGCGCCTTTTTGAGTCCCTCCAGAATGTGGGCACGATCCTTGGCCCTCTGAAGCTCGAAACGGGACCGGCGGGTCACGACCACTTTTCGGTGTTCAATGAATTTCTCGAGCATGCCTTTCAGGCCGAGTATCTGGGGCTGGATGCCGTCCACAAGTGAAAGCATATTGAAATGAAAGGCCTTCTGCAGCTCCGTGTACTTGAACAACTGATTGAGAACTTTGCGGGGAAAAGCATCCTGCTTGAGATCAATGGCGATACGGAGGCCGTCCTTATCAGACTCATCGCGAACATCTTTAATGCCGTCGATCTTTTTTTCTTTCCCCAGAACAAGATCGGCGATGTGTTTTATCAGCTCTGATTTATTCACTTGATACGGGATCTCGGAAATGATGATCTGGAATCCCCTTTTATTTTCGACTATCTCCGCAACGCCCCTCATAATGATCGGGCCCCGGCCGGTCGCATACGCGTTTACGATGTCGCGTTCGTTATAGATCGTTCCGCCGGTCGGAAAATCAGGACCCTTCACGAATTGAAGAAGCTCCCGGACATCAGCGTCGTCATTGTCGATGAGATGCATCATAGCATCAAGAACCTCGTTCAGATTATGGGGCGGGATATTCGTAGCCATACCGACCGCGATACCCATCGAACCGTTGATGAGAAGATTCGGGATACGGGTGGGCAAAACAACCGGTTCTTTATGAGAACCGTCGTAGTTGTCCCGGAAATCGATGGTGTCTTTATCGATGTCGGCAAGGAGTTGTTCTGATATCGGTGCTAATCGGGCTTCGGTATACCGCATCGCAGCCGGCGCATCGCCGTCAATCGAACCAAAGTTACCCTGGCCGTCGACGAGCGGGTAACGGAGCGAGAAATCCTGGGCCATACGTGCAAGTGAATCGTAAATGGCCGAATCGCCGTGGGGATGGTAGTTGCCCATCGCATGGCCGACCACTTTTGCGGACTTCTGGTACTTCGCGCTCGGCCGCAGGCCCATTTCCTGCATTGAATACAAGATACGGCGATGAACCGGCTTCAAGCCGTCCCGGACGTCGGGCAAGGCCCGCGCCACAATGACGCTCATCGCATACTCGATGTATGCCTGCTGGACCTCTTCCGTTATTTCTCTTGGTTTTATGCCGGTAGTCATACGAGAATTTAAAATGAGGATGTTTGTTTTGCAAACATTGTATATAAAGAAGGTCCTGCGCTCAACCTACCGATTTCCCGATATCGGCAGAACGTGGACTTGGCCGGAATCATGCGTTGCGGTGCCGGTCTGGCTGTTCGATCCGCTTGGCACGTTGCCTTTCAGCAAGTCCGCGATCGTAGCCCGACTGGCGGAGACAGCCTGCCCGATATAGCCGAACAACGAGGAGGGAGCATTGTTGCTGGCAAAAAACTGATCCCGGGTCTGAGTCTGTTCATCAGGGTTGAGGAGCGCGTATACGTTCTGCTTGAATGAGTGGAACCAGATCATTAAGACAACCGCGACCACGACGACCGTGCACAAACCCGCATACATTTCTCGGATATGTTCGGGCTGGCTTCTGATATCGTCTAAAAATTTACTCATGGTATTTATAGATTAAACATCACCAATTTTGTTTCTTCGACCGGCAGTGTTTTTTTGGCTACTTTGTATTTATCGACCTTCTCGGGCGGCAGGCCGAGTTCCTTTACGAATTTCTCGGGGCCGTCCAGCGATATTCCCAGACCCGCCACCTTATAATGCATCGGGATGACGATCTTGGGTTCGATCTGGCCGATAACTTCAACGGCGGTCTTTGCGTCAATGGTATAGCTGCCGCCGACGGGGATCATCAGGATGTCGATATCGCCGATATCCTCTATCTGCTGGTCGGCCAGCTTATGGCCAAGGTCTCCTAAATGACAAACGGTCAATTCTTCGGCCTTGATCATATAGATCGTGTTCAGGCCGCGCTCGGCCCCTTCCTTATTATCATGGAACGACTGAATGCCGCGGATCGCAATGCCCTGCTTTTCATATTCGCCGGGATTTTGAACGATGAATGCCCCCTCGACGGCATCTTCTATATTATTATGATCGAAATGCTGGTGCGTGACCAGTACGATATCGTCTTTTACCTTGGGCGGACGCAGTCCGATATCTTTAGAAAAAGGGTCAATGAGAACGCTCCCCTCTTTGGCTTCTATGCGGAAACAGCTCTGTCCGAACCAAGATATCGTCATGGATCCATTGTAGCAAAAAAGATGCCGTTCGACAATGCCCAAAACAGCCCCGAAAACAAACGAAAAGGCGGTCCTGTTGGACCGCCCGAGCTTTCGCTCTGGAGAATCTGCTGTCATCGGATGGTCCAGCGACCACCGTCTTTTACGAAAGAGTGGACCTCGCGTCCCCTGACGGGTTCACCGTTGTTGCTACCGTCGTTGGTGGCCTTGTATTGCTTGGTGACCTCTGCCACAACGGTGCACTCGTCGCCGTGAGTACTCTTGTTCAGGATGTGCACGCTGAGAACCACCGCGGGCATCATCCGCGAGCTCTGATCGATCCGGATGATCTGGCTGGTCGCGTCCTGGTCGGAGGGCCCGTCGGAGGAAGCGCTCACCGAAGAACCATAGGCGCCGATGAGAACCGCGGCCGTGAGAACGATGATTGATGCTGTGCGCATTTAGATGCTCCTTAATGGAAAAGGGCTGTAACCGAAGCTTGTAGCTGAATTATACCATAAAATATAGCGTTTTGTCAATCCCTGCTTTAGCGGGTTCTGTTGCATTTTATGAAGAATTATTGTATGCTCATGAAACTTACAGAAATCCTTAATGCCCTGGATCGGAAAGCCCGTCTTGCCTGAAAGACGAGCGCTACTACCGATGCTCGGTGATCGTTTATGACTATCGCAGAATCTGATATCAAGTCGATGAAAGACCTCTTGTCGAAAGAGGAGTTTTTTCTTCCCAAGCCGGGAAATATTTTGAGCGGCATCATTATCGGCGTTTCTAAGGCTAATGTAATCCTTGACCTCGGATCGGTCGGCATCGGCATCGTTTATCCGGGAGAGTTCTATGACAACCCGGACCGGATGAAAGTCCTGAAACCGGGCGACCATGTTTCGGCTATGCTGCTGGATCTTGAGAACGATGACGGCTACCGCGAACTGTCCCTGAAAGCCGCCCAGGTCACGACTGCCTGGCAGGATATCAAAGAAAAGAAAGAAGCCGGAGAGATCATCACTACGACGATCGTTAATATCAATAAAGGAGGCCTCATCATCGAAGTGAGCGGCATCCAGGGATTCCTTCCCCTTTCACAGCTCTCGTCCGAACACTATCCGAAGGTGGACGGCGGCGATACAACAAAGATCGTCCAGGCGCTTCAGAAATTCAAGGGTCAGATGTTCAAGGTAAAGATTCTCGACTTCAACGAAGCCGAGAACAAGCTCATCGTCTCGGAGCGGGCCATCCAGGAAGAAGCCGCCAAGGAAGAGCTGGCGAAACTTTCAGTCGAGCAGATCGTGGACGGTGAGATCACCGAGGTCACGGACTTCGGCGCATTCGTGAAATTGAGCGACACCCTGGACGGACTCATCCATTCTTCCGAGATCGATTGGAAGTTCATCGAAGACCCGCGCGAGATTTTGCACCCGGGCGATAAGGTCCGGGCCAAGATCATCAGTCTCGATGGCGGCCGCGTTTCGCTCTCGCTCAAAGCATTGAAAGAAGACCCCTGGCTCACTATCGACACCATATATCAGGTTGGCCAGAAGGTGCGCGGCAAGATCTCGAAGATCCGCAACAGCGGCGCATTTGTGGAACTCGCCGGCAATATCGTCGGATTCATTCCGGTAGCCGAGCTTGGCGGACAGACCCCGCAGGAGGCACTCGTAGCAGGACAGGAATACGACATGGCCATCGTACACATCGATGCCAAAGAACATAAGCTTACCCTGACGCTCGACAAACCGGCGGCGTAAAGTTACGGGATTTTTATTTGGAGTAGTAAAAGACCCGCGAGAGATGCTCTCGCGGGTCTTTTACTGATGTGGTTGACTTTTTTTAATTTTTGTGGCACTATCTGGCCATGACAAACACGGCTGTCCGTGTCGAGGACGCGCGAATCGATATCGCGCTCAGAACGTTAAAAAGAAAGACGAGACCGATGCTTGCACGGCTGAAGCGTCATGGAGACTTGGACCACTTTGTGTCCCGCTCAGAGCGCCGGCGGCTGCGCCGCAAACCGCGCCATGCCCAGGTCAGGTTGAGTCCCCTTTCCGAGGCGATCATCGAAGAGTTCCGGGCCAGACAGACCCGCCAGGAGCTTCTCGAGCGCTTCAAGGCTGTTCGGATCGACCGGCAGATCCTGCCGCACGGTTCCGATCTGAGCCTGGCTCAAAGCCACGGTGTCGGGATGATAACCAAGTTCCTGACTGTCCCGCGGACGTTCGCGGTGATAAAGGACTTTTCAAAGACCGACCCGGGCTTTCCGTACGGCGGAAAAGACGCTCCCGAACAGGATATCGTCGACCCCGACATCTTCGCTACGGTACGCCGGGAATTGGCCGAGGAGATCTTCTTTGGCCTCTCGGTCAGCATCCCCGAAGTAACCGAGGATGACATCATCGACACCATCGCCCGGCCGGACCGTCAGCAGGGGGGCAGTCACTACAAGACATTCTTTGAAGTCGTGCTCCCCGGCGACACACCGGTCATCAAGGGTGGCGAGCAGGAATGGGTCGCCAAGATGACCGCTGAGGAAGTCGATGCGCTCATCGCCGGTGATGAAACTCACAGCTGCTTCCTGAATGACCACGCCATTATGTGGCGCGTATACACGCAGCGCAAACTGCATCTCATCTAATTAAGGGATCGGTTGCCGCACCTTGGGTGCGGCTTTTTTTATTAGACTCCGCTTCAAACAAAAAAGGCGGCAGAAGCCGCCTGTCTAATCAAGGTCAATGACCGTTCCCGGTGCCAGATCGATCACATTGCGATCGGGATCGATCACATAGTGCCGGACCAGTTGGGCGCCCATCGCCCGGGCTTCCGGCGCACCATGACCTACGCCATAGCGTTCAAGCTTCGCACCGCCGCGACGCTCGATCAACGCATCAAGGAAGGCGAGGTTATCGGCCGGGCCGTTGTGAGCGCTCAACCCGAAGTGGTCGTACTCCGCTCTCATCGGGACCAATACCGCTTCTTCTTCCTGCTCTTTATTACGACTGGTGACCGAGAACGAGATATCATCGCCATCACGGTACCGTGGGTGACCGTCAAGCAGCCGCTCCAACTCATACAGATTCGAACCTTCAGCCAAGAACGAGCTCGACGCTACGAAATGATCGCGGCGCGGGAGACTCGCCTGAAGATACTGAGGTCCGAGACCGACGTCACCCATGCCGGGCGACGTGATGATGATATTGGGTTGTTGAGCGTTCATCAGCTCTTCGCGATGACGCCGTCCTTCGACTTCGTAGATGCCGCTCTGTTCGCCGAGCGCCGGAACCGGAACGTCCCGGTCCGACCATTGCACATCCCGGTAGGTCTTCCAGACCTTCTTACCGAGACGGCCATCGATGTAGATCGGTACCCCGATGCTCCTGAACTCATCGGCCAGGATCCGGGCCACATTCTGCATCTTACCGTTCGCAAAAACGAAGACGCGGATGAACATACCCTGCTCAAAGCGATGCCTGATGACCGTACGCATTCGTGCCGCCTCCGAGGCGAACGTGCGTTTGGCCTCAAGACTGCTCAAGCCGTACGTCCAATCACTTGCGATCACCATATCCGGGATCCATTCCTCCGGCCATTCGCTGACCGGCAACATGCCTTTCACGATCGGTTGATCATGAGAGCACCAGTCGCCCATCACCAGCGCATTCTTGCCCGACTTGAGCCGGAACACGAAACCGCTGGAACCGTTCAGGTGGCCGTTCGGAAATGCCCAGGCCCGCTGGCCCGGCAATACTTCGAACTCACCCGGAGCGGCGATAGGAGAGAAATCCGGCATCAGGAGAAAGTCCCCTTCATCGTATAGATCGGTATGCTGGACGCTGTCCTTGCATACGTCGAACGACACGTTGCAGGTCTGGGGTGTTGCCCAGATCTTCGCATTAAGATCGATCAGGTTGTTCCGGGCCAGGATCGGCAAGGCACCGATATGGTCCAAGTGGCTGTGGGTCAGAAGTCCGGCCTTGATCTTAGTGGAGCGACCGGCAAGGGTCGCAAGCTCCGGCGGAACGCTTCGCGTTACGCCGTCTCTGCGCACCATGCCGATACCGCAATCGATCAGAATATCGTCAAGCGCATAACACTGGGAGCCAAGGACCCCCGATTCTTTCGAACTGCCGACAATTGTCAGCTTACTCATGGGATTGCCTCATTGTGAAAGTCCAGACAACAGGCCGTCCGCTTGAGGCTGATGAACTGTTGTCCGGGCTCAAAACGTCCATAGCATACTGCAAATATTGACAAAAGTCAATCATTCTGATAATATACGCACAATCAGCAGTGGAGGCGCCTTTCCCGACTCGGGAGGGTCCCCTCCTTAGGAAAGCACCTTTAATTCGTAATTCGTGTGTTGCCTCCGCAATATTGCGGAAAAGGAGCAGTCATGGACTCAAGGAGAGAACGCGCGTCAGCATCGGACATCAAGCAGGTCGTCCGGCCATTCGTGGTCGAGGCGCTTGCGAACGTCGGAGCATCCCGCGACAAGAAACGGGACATCATGGACCGTTTCCTCAAGGCCGTTTCCGACGTCGGCGACGGCTACAGCCAGGCTCGTGACTGGCTCGTCAAGGCGGCACTGGCGGCACCGGCGACCTACCGGCCCGTGGTCAACATGCTGTTCGGCTACAAGATCGGCCGCGTCGTGGGCGCCCTGGGCCCCGCGATGAAGCTCGCCGAGGTCGAACGCATCGGCTTCTTCACCGAGAAGACGGTCGCCTTCGTCATCCGGGAACTCGACAAGAAGTTCCCGCCGGCGGGGGCAGGCAAGGCGGATCCGAACGATCCGCTCTCGATCCTCGACGCGGTCGTCGAGGATTCCAGACCGCGGCCGGACCGGGTCCTGCGGGAGTTCGTCAACAAGACCGGCCTGTTCGCGCGACGGCAGACCAGCCACGGCACGCCGACGCCGCAGGAGCAGACGCTCGAACAGCAGAGAGCGGAGGCTCAGACGGCCCTCGACAAGGCCTGGACGACCGGCGACCCGACGCTCATCGCGACGGCCGAAGCCAAGCTCAACGACATCGTGGCGCAGATCGATGCCCACGGCGTCGCTCCCGAAGGCGACGAAGTCTTGCCAGGGACGGATGTGATCGAGACGGTGGTCGAAACCGCCGGACCGACTCTCCAGGAGCAGCTCGAGGCGGCGAAGACGGACAGGCAGAAGGCCATCACCGATCGTGATCGGGATGCCCTGACCACCGCCAACACGCTCATCGCCGAGCTCGAGACGCAGCTCAAGGCGGTTCCGGCGGCGACACCCGTCGCCGAGACGTCGGTTCAGGAAGTCGTCCAGGCTGCCGTGGCCTCCGCTCCGGCGCCGGTCGCGTCGAACGGGACGAAGGCCTCCATCGACCTCGCGGTCGAGTACTGCACCATCGGTGCGGGCAAGAACGAGCGCGCCACCCAGATCTTCTACAAGAAATGGGAGCGCCACGAGATGACCGACGAGGCGTTGGTCAGCCAGCTCGTCCAGATGGAGAAGCTGACGACCGGCGCGAGCGCGTAGTCGGCACACGAAACGTACCGTTCCATCCGGAACGGGAATCTCAAAGGCGGGGGCTTGGCCCCCGCCTTTTTTAATACAAAAATACCATCCGATTCAGCAATTGACTTTTTATTGAAAATACTATACAATATTGAACAATCAGTTCTATAACAACCCATTCAACCTAGGGCCTCTGTGTAGGACATAGAAAGCCCGCTCTCCTCTGAGGGAGGATCACATGAAACGGCACCGACATCAGCCCACGGAGGCTGAACAAGCTGACATCTTCCGTTTGGTAACGGCGGCGGTCAGTACCTCACCGGCAGAAGCACAACCGCTTCGTGACGAGGTGAGCGCGCTTCCGAAGTCGCTCCGCCAGGAGCTTCGCAGCGAGGTCGCGGCTCTGCAGCCTGACCAGGCTGCCCATATGCTGTCGGTCCTGTTCCCTGACCGGGAAGGCCGCATCGCGTCACACGCGTTCGCACTGGCAAGCCTGACGGGCTACCGGCTCGGAACCTACTCGGTTCCGAACGTGGTAAACCTGTTCTGGCATGTCCAGCAGACCTGCCGGGACAAGAGTCCGGAGATCCTTCTTCGGCATACGCTGCTGGAGGACCTCCTGGTCCAATCGACGCGCGGACGCGATCGTCTGGCGATCCTCGAGTTCCGCTACAGCCGTCAGGCCAAGGCGAAGATCAACGAAGCGCTCGGGCGCGGCAAGAACATGATCAAGACGCTGGCAACTCAGATCGAGCTGCCGGATGCCGGGACCGTTCTCGCTGACATTCGCACGGCGAGCTATCAGCGCGAGGAAGCATTCCATGCGTTGAAAGCGATCGCGGCGGAAACCCTGCCGCATATTCTCGACGAACACTACGACGTGAACGGCAACCCGACCGGCCGCACGAGACGCGAACAGGCCGACTATCTGGAAAGCGAGGTCGATGACCTCGATCGCGAGCGCAAACGGCTGTCCAGGCAACTGCTCAACCGTGACCGGCGCGACGACGACGGCTGGCTCCGCTGGCTGCTGGAGATCGATGAACGGCTCGAAAACTGCCAGGACTACCGACGCGAAAAACAGCTTCGGGAGAATCTGCGGGAATGCCGTCACGAGCTCGGACTCGACCACGTCGATGACTGGCCGGGGGCCGTCGAACAAGCCCGCGACATCGTCGGACTGCTCGATCAGCTCGTCAACCTCCGCGCTCAACTGTCCGCCATCAACGCCACATTGCAACAGGCCGAAAGCCGGTTGCGAGGGGCGCTGCAGCTCATCGACGAGATCGTCTTCACGGACCGTCAGATCGATGAGATGGTGCCGGAGCTCGATCGGGAAGACCGGACAACCGGCTTTGCGCCGTCCGAAGAATATCTGGACGGCCAGACCCGGCTGATGCTGGAGAAGTTCCTCATCGACGATGCCGAAGACGCTGCCGAAGGCGACGCCGATGCGTTGCTCGCGGCGGCCGCTAACCTGTAGGAAGGAGAGGCTATGAATATGGTGCTACGAGAAGCCGCTCCTCCGGTCATACTGGAAGCGGCCGGAGGCTCACTCGACGTCTTCGACTCCGTTGTCCGGGAAACCGCCCAGCGGGAGACGTTCCGCAACGTAGGCAGAACGTTTCAGAAGCTGGACGGCGTCCGGCAACGGCTCCGCGAAACCCGCATCAACGCCTACCGGGCGCTGGAGCAGGTCACGCAGTTCGAACGGCTCGATGAAGCGATCGGAGAGATCCATCGGCTTCAGAAAGCCAAGCAGGCCTGGATGGCCGCCGAGACTCAAATGCTCGATGGCCGTATCGGGACCCGCAATGCCCTGGACGCACGATTCCAGCTGCAGCGAAGCATGAACTTCGCCCAGCCGGAAGAAGGCGTCGAGACCCAGACCTGGAAGCCGTACGAACAGTTCGGCATCCGGGTACCGGAGGACGATTCCGAAGCCCTGCGTTCAGTAAGACTTCGGAAACTGACGACCCTCCTTGAGGCGAAGCCTCAACGGAGGAGCGGCCCGTCACAGCGCAAGCTCCGTCGTGAACAGATCGACAACGAACGCATCATCACGACGATGCTGCATCAGTGCGTCGCCGCCGGAGACCCTCTCGAGGCCTTCGACGTCTGCTACGCCAACGAGCGCTTCACGAGCAACGAATATCCGGTGCTCAAGGCACGACTGAAGGCTCTCATTGCCGCTGCGTCGGCCCGGGCCGAACGGATGGCCCAGGCCAAGAAGCGGCAGGGCTGGATGCTCGACCGTGTTCCGAAGGGAGGCGTCTGGCTCAAGGGCGGAGTCGCCAAGCCCGATGAGGTCAAGAAGAAGAAGTCCGACGAGGACGACGCCAAGGGCAAGAAGAAAGGCAAGAAAAAGCCCAGGCAGTAATGTCTCGTCAGTGACGGCGCGCGCGGCGCGCCGTCACTGACGAGCTTTTTTTGTTTTACGATTCATGATTGCCAGAGCCATTTTTTTGTATTATAATCAGCCTATGAAATCATTTATGCGTTATTTCCTGATCGTATTCCTTATCCTGCTTGGCCTGGCGGGTTTAACCGCGTTATTTGATTCCTCGCTCAAGAGCCCGACGACCATTCCCCTCTCCGATGTTGTAACCAAGATCGACAACGGCAGCGTGAAAGAAATGAGCATCCAGGGTGACGATATCCAACTCACGCTCAATGACGGCAGTCAGGTCAATTCAAAAAAAGAGACGGGAACTTCGGTATTTGAGTCCCTTCTGAACCTTGGTGCCGATAAGGGCAAGCTCGCCGCGGTAAAAACAGAGGTTAAGGACCAATCGGGCCTAAGCGCATTCTTGTCGAACGTACTCCCGATCGTGCTTCCGTTCCTGCTCATCTGGCTTATCTTCTGGTTCATGTTCCGCCAAGCTCAGAAAGGTTCGGCTCAGACCTTCTCATTCGGTAAATCAAAGGCCCGTCTCGCCAACAACGTCGGCGGCAGAAAGCCCGTAACGTTCGGCGATGTCGCCGGGCTGCTCGAGGCTAAAGAGGAGATCTCCGAAGTAGTTGAGTTCCTCCGTGACCCCAAGAAATTCCAGAAGCTCGGTGCACGCATTCCGCGAGGCGTCCTGTTGGTCGGCGCTCCGGGTACCGGTAAGACGCTCCTGGCCCGGGCTGTCGCGAATGAAGCGAATGTGCCGTTTTATTTTGTTTCCGGATCAGAATTCGTCGAGATGTTCGTCGGTGTCGGCGCCAATCGCGTCCGGGACACTTTTGAACTCGCCAAGAAGACGGCACCATCGATCATTTTCGTGGATGAGATCGATGCGGTCGGTCGGCACCGGGGCGCCGGACTGGGCGGCGGCCACGATGAACGAGAGCAGACGCTCAATCAGATACTCGTCGAGATGGACGGCTTCGATACGAATGACGCCGTTATTGTCATGGCCGCCACCAACCGGCCGGATATTCTTGACCCGGCGCTTCTACGCCCGGGACGCTTTGACCGTCGGGTCGTCCTTGATGAACCGTCGCTTAAAGACCGCGAGGCCATCCTCAAGATCCATGCCCTCGATAAACCCCTCGCTAAAAACGTAGACCTTACCCCCATCGCCCAGCGTACGGTCGGATTCTCCGGCGCGGATCTGGCTAATCTTCTGAATGAGTCCGCTATCCTCGCCGCCCGGGCCAATCAGACTGAGATCACCCAGCTCAACATCTTGGAGGCCATCGAAAAGGTCATCCTCGGACCCGAACGACGAAGCCACGTCATGTCCAAGAAGGAAAAAGAGATCACCGCCTACCATGAAGCCGGCCATGCTTTGGTCGCCCATTCTTTGCCTCACTCCGACCCGGTCCATAAAATATCCATCATCTCCCGCGGTCGGGGCCTCGGCTATACCATGAAAGTTGCAAGCGAGGACAAATATCTGAAATCAAAACCTGAGTTCGAGGCCGAGCTGGCTATGCTTCTGGCCGGCTACGCCGCCGAAAAATTGATCTTCAAACAAACTACGACCGGCGCCTCCAATGACCTCAAGGTCGCCTCCGAACTCGCCCGGCGCATGGTGACCCAGTTCGGTATGTCCGAAGTGCTCGGCCCCGTATCCTTCCACGAAAAAGACGACCTGGTATTCCTCGGTAAAGATCTTTCTTCGGCCAAGAATTATTCGGAAACTATCGCCTACCAGATCGATACTGAGATCAAGAAATTCGTCTCCCGGGGCTTAGCCATCGCGAAAAAAGTCCTCTCCGCTAAAATCGATAAGCTCAATCTCATAGCCACGGAGCTTATCAAAAAGGAAACTCTCGAACAAAAAGAGTTCTACGCTCTCGTTCGATAAACATGATATTATTGGGACGGCAGTCGGGCGTGTAGCTCAGTGGTAGAGCACGTCACTTAGCGGGAAGCGGCACAGATGTGGGTGCGTAGCTCAGTGGTAGAGCACGTCACTTATAATGACGCGGTCGATGGTTCGATCCCATCCGCACCCACCGTTAGTAATTCAGGGCGGTTAGCTCAGTTGGTAGAGCATCTCGTTTACACCGAGAGGGTCATAGGTTCGAGTCCTATACCGCCCACAGGAACCCATTATGGATGTCTCAAAAGTTTACGAAGATGATAACATTCTCGTTATCAATAAGCCGGTCGGGCTCATCGTTCACCCGAAGAACGCGACCGATACTCAGCCGAGCCTGACCGACTGGGTCGTTTTTCATTACCCCGAACTCAAAGATGTCGGGGAACCGTTCATTGCTTCTGGCGCCCTTCTGCCCCGGGCCGGCATCGTTCACAGATTGGACAAGGATACATCGGGGCTGTTGGTCATCGCGAAGAACCAGACTGCGTTCGAGTATATGAAGAAACAGTTCCAGGACAGAACTATCCGCAAACACTACTACGCATTGGTCTACGGCCAACCCGGGGAAAGGTCCGGTGTCATTGATGCCCCCCTCGGCCGTATCGGTATGAAGCGCACCACCAAAATGACAGGCAATAAGATGATAGACGGCAAGGATTCTGTCACTGAATACAAGACGCTTAAGAGCTTCGGTAAGTACGCTCTCCTGGATGTATCGCCGAAGACCGGCCGAACCCATCAGATCCGGGTGCACCTGAAATCTATCGGCCACCCTATCGTCGGCGACACGGTCTATGCTCCCAAGGGCTGGCAACGTCCTCCCGGACTTTCGCGCCTCTTCCTTCATGCCTACAAACTTGAGATGACCACGCCCGAAGGCCGCTCGCTGACATTGGAATGCGACCTGCCCGAAGACCTGAGTCAATTCCTGGCCGGGCTTGATAAATAACCCGATTTAGGTTAGAATAGCAGGGCTGTTAAATTTATATCCATATGGACCTGATTTCAAAATTTCAATCGACGCTCAATACGACAAACAAATTCGAGGGCGTAAGACCGGGCTGGACCGTCCGTGTTAACCAACGGATCAAGGAGGGCGAGAAGACCCGTGTTCAGGCATTCGAAGGCATGGTCATCGCCCAGAAGCATGGCGGAGAAGCCGGCGGAACGATCACCATCCGAAAAGTGACCGATGGGATCGGAGTTGAAAAAGTATTCCCGGTACATCTTCCGTCCATCGAAAGCATAAAAGTCGTCCGCAAAACAAAGGTCCGGCGGGCAAAGCTCTACTATCTCCGGGACAAGACGACCAAGGAGATCAGAAAGAAACTCCGCACCGAGGTACCGAAGGTGATCACCGCGGTCAGCAAGAAAAAGAAGGCTGCCAAAGAAGTTACCGAATAAATTCTCAAACCAAAACCCCGCAGATGCGGGGTTTTGGTTTGTGTGGGCGGTATAGGATTCGAACCTATGACCTTCTCAACGTCAATGAGACGCTCTACCAACTGAGCTAACCGCCCGTCATGTTTCTGGTGCGGACGAGAGGATTCGAACCTCCATGCCCTTGCGAGCGCTACCACCTCAAGGTAGTGTGTCTGCCAAGTTCCACCACGTCCGCAGATTGTTAAAGTCAGCCATGCCGACCTTGTGCCGCGGGAGGGAATTGAACCCCCGACGCCAGCCTCTTCAGGGCTGCGCTCTACCACTGAGCTACCGCGGCAAGTGGCTGTACTATACCACAAAAACCTCATCTTTTACAAGAATTATCCCCCGAAACTCTGACCTATCAACAAAGGCTCTTTTAAAACTGGACCCCGTTGTTATAATAAATCTATATATCATCTATGAGTTCAGAAATCTATCAACATTATGCGGAAAGACAAAGTACGGGCCTATGAATTACGGCGGAATGGTAAAAGCTATTCTGAGATAAGAGCGGCTCTTCGGATCCCTAAAAGCACCCTGGCTTCCTGGTTTAAAAAAGAGGGCTGGTCAAAAAAGATCCGGGCACGGCTTGGCGCCAAAGCATCCTTCTCATTCCCGGCCAAGACTATTGCCGTGGCCCGATCTAATAGAATCCGCTGGAATGCCTGGAGACAAGCCTTCCGCGACCAGGCTGAAGGAGAGTTCCCTGTCCGTAAAGCCCGGCCCCTATTTCTTGCCGGCACCATGCTCTACTGGGGCAAAGGGGGCAAATCCCCGACAAGCATCCTTAAGCTGGCCGATAGCGACCCCGTCATGGTCCGCACCTTTTTTAATTTCCTGAAACGGGAGCTCGGGGTTCCCCCGGATACGATCGGGGTGTATCTGGTCCTCTACCCCGATCTTTCGGATGACATGATGAAGTCATTCTGGAGCAAGGCGACGGGAATACCTCATTCACAATTTCGAAGGTCGGTTTATATCAAGAGTAGGCGCCCATCCAAACGTTTATCATATGGGGTTTGCAACATTTACGTGAATAACAAAGGACTCAAAGAGAAGATCCTGACCTGGATAGATCTGTATCAAAAATTGCTGGTCTAAGATTTGCCTCGAAGCGGAAATTATCCTACTATAGGTGCTATATTGCGGGTATCGTATATCGGTATTATGGGTCCTTGCCAAGGACCAGAGACGGGTTCGACTCCCGTTACCCGCTCCATGCTTTTCAGTATCTTCTCGAGGATCACTCAGAAAAAGAAGCTGAGCGAGAAAATCGCCAACAAAGAAACTGACGTATATCTGTACATATTGTTCCCGATCGCGGTGGCTTTTCTAATTACTTTTAGCGGAGCACGCCTCCTCAGTCATGTCGCTCCCTGGTTATTCATCCCCATTCTCGGTCTTCATGTTCATCACTACTCGTACGGTTTCATTATCCTCGCGGTTTCCGGTTATCTTGCCCTGGTCAATTACAGGCCCCGCGATAAATACCTCATCTCCCTGCTCCATGGCTTCGGTCTTGGCCTTTCGTTCGACGAATTCGGCCTGTGGCTACACCTGGCCGATAACAGCGTCAACCGCTATAGCTATGACGGGGTTCTTATTCTGATCGGCCTTTTCACGCTTCTTATTTCAGCAGAATCCGGATCCCGGGCCTGGCGCCGTCACTTTGCCAGAAAAGCCCGCGAAAAGGGCCTGGCTCAGGGTTAAAAAATTGAACCCCGGAGTCTTCCGGAGGGTCTTGACTTTTGGGGCTAAATCTGATAGTATGTAGGCACAACCTAAAAGAAGTAACCTAGTGCAATCAATGGCTTAGTAGGCCGTTTTTTTGTTCCCTAAAAGGCCCCGGATTGCCTACTTCTCACAGGCTCATGAATACAATGAAAAAGGTCACCGGTATCGCTCTTTTACTCGTCATGTTTAACGTAGCAACTGCGGCTAAAGCTAACGCCGGCTGGTTCCAGTCGAGCGCACAAGCCGGCAGTAACACAGATAACGGTTCCTCGAGTCTATTTTTGGGTGAGGGCATTTTCCGAACCATCCAGGGACTCACGATAGACACTAATAATCCGGCTATTCAGGCGAGTACGGTAACCTCTGTGACCAACCCCGCCGCAAGCACGGCTAAATCGAAGGTTCCCCCGAAGACATACGTAGTCAGTGCATCCGGTTACAATGCCGTTCGCGGACAGACAGATGCTTCGCCCTGCAGAGCCGCCAGTGGACTGAATATATGTACTACCGACTTAAATATTGTCGCCGCTAATATCTGCGACAGTCATGGTAATAATATAATCCCCCTCCATACGGCTATTAAGATTCCCAGTCTCTACGGCGATACTATCTTCTTTGTTGAGGACCGCATGAATAAGCGCTATTGTAATAATATCGACGTCCTGCTTCCCGATTACGCTTCAGCCATGAACCTTGGCCGCAGAATCGTCAGGATCGAGATCGTCTCCTGACATCAAAAACTCCGCGAACGGTTCGCGGAGTTTTTGATTGCTAAAGGGTCAATTTCCTGGTAAAATAGCCGTATTTGAAAACTCGTTCGCGCCCGTAGCTCAACGGATAGAGCAGCAGCCTTCGAAGCTGTTGGTGGGGGTTCGATTCCCTCCGGGCGCACCGTCAGCAAATATATGCGCCCGTAGCTCAGTTGGTAGAGCAGCTCCCTCTTAAGGAGATTGTCGTAGGTTCGAATCCTACCGGGCGCACAATGTTCAGAAATCCAGTCCTTTGACTGGGTTTCTGTTTTGCGGGGTCCGGTGGACTGCGGGGTCCGTTAATCATATAATTCGGAGGTGGAACAAAAATTTAGAGTTACGTATGGCGGCTGGTATCAAAGAACAACGCTTCACCTAAGCGAGATCTATGACCTTTTTGCCCTTGCTAAGTCAAGCCTCGAACTCTCGAAAGAGAAGCTCTCAGAATTTCATAAAAAGTTCGCCTTCGAATCGGTCAGCAGAGAAGCAGGGTACTTTGAGTTTGTAAAAGCAAAAAGTAAGAACGGGGTCGAAGTGAGATACTACGAGGACGGTCTGTACATTCTTGAGATCGAGATGGACGCCCTGGACGCTATAAAGAAGGCGAAGGGGCTCCTTGAGGCCTATTTCAATGAGGTATTAAATCCTGCGACCTCTTACATTTTCTCCCTCGGAGCGCCGACGCCTAAAGTTTTGGCGAACATTAAGACGGTTCATCCGATCGTCGTAAGTGTGGTCCAGGCCGACCCGAAAGCCTTCCGACCCTCCCGGGATGAATTCGGTGATATCTACAGCACCATCTCGTCTGAGGATATTATCGTCCACAAGACGCCGGGGTATATCTTTATAGTCTCCTCCCCTAAGTCAGAAGGCGCAGTCGCGGGATTGGTCGAAATGCAGATATTCTTCAGGGAGTTCAAGGACCAGCTGGAGAAGTACCTGAACATCCACAGAAATCTCTGGGAAGAGATCTCAGACATTAAAGAAAGACGATCACTGCGGGGTAACGAGATCGAACCGATCCGGGCCAAATTGGACAGCTATCAGAAAACGATAAGCCTGATCAGTAATAGGATCAATCAGATGGGTTCTTATATCCGCACCCGCTCTTCCATCGCAAAAGGTTCCAACATCGAAGAGCATCTCAGAAAACTGTTCGAGTTCAAATTCGAGGTTTTAACAGATACGCTGGATTATATAAAAGAGATCTGGAAGATGACCACGGACTATCTATCATCGGCCATACAAAACATCATAGAGATCAAGAATCAGGGTACCAGCAGGGGCATACAATCGTTGCAGGTGATCACCAGCATCGGCGTAGTCTCCGGCATAATGGGCTACTTCTCTAAAAGTGAGTTGCCGACATTTACTGCCCTGGGTGCCATATATTTCATAGTCATAATAGCGATTACGTGGCTGATCAACTTCTCTATCTCCGCTCTTTACAGAAACAAAAAATACACACTAAAATTTACCGACCGGGCTAAGGATATATAGGCAGCAGGCAAGAAACCGGGGAGCGATTCTTTATTTGAGCCAATAAACTCAGCTGTGGTATGGTTGTAGTATATGGCCCAGAAAACGCCTCAAAACTATCAGAAATACCATGTGGAAGCCCTCTATGTGGGTGATTTTATCGACCTGAAGCGAGTTCAGGAGGGATTGAAGCAGTATTCATTTTTGAACCGGGACAGTCCCCTGGTGATAAAACTCCTCAAGGATCAGTACGCCGTTCTGACCAAATTTGGTTCGGTGACATTCTGGAATGTGACTGAACGGCTGCGCGCCCAATTTTTACGTGAAGTGCAGTCGTTCGTAAAGAACAAGCGGGCCGAATATCCCTATGATGAGGATACGAAGGTCTTTGTCGGCGGAACTGTTGAGAAGGTAACCTTTGAGAAAGTGTACTCGACTCAGTTGGACGTGGAAAAGATAAAGATCATTTCGTATGTCCTGTCTCAATCAGTGGCTCTCGAACGCTACGAGGGCGAGATCGAAGCAAGCTTAGGTGAGGTCGGGACGATCGTTGAGAATCTCAAGTTAAGCGGTCGGGCTCTCCTCTCCGAGAAAGAACTTCTGAAACAGATCGGCCGGGTCTTATCGGTAAAACAAACAGCAGTGGTCCATCTGGCCCTTTTCGATAAGCCCGAGGAGGTCTGGGAGTCGCCGGAGCTTGAGACCCTCTATGTCCGGATGGATTCGGAGTATGACATCAAGGTCAGGTTCGATGTCCTCGACAAGAAGATAAATTACCTGTCAGATACGTCGCAGATGCTCATTAATTTTCTCGCCGAAAAGAGGAGTACCTTTCTTGAATGGATAGTCATCGTACTCATCGTGATCGAGATATTACTTATTGTACCCTTTGATTCCATAGTTACCATGCTAACGTATATGTTCAGATAAACCATGGCTGAAAAACCTCCCCGACCGCCGCGCATAACTCCAGAGGGATTGCGGGCTATAAAAGAAGCTATCTCGACAATAGAGGCCGGTTCCTCTTTTGCATCCAACGCGACATTCGAACTGAACGGAGAGATCTATGAGTTCATTAACGTTCCAAACAGCAATGAAGACGGGACGTCGAACGGCCAACCGGCCGAGTTCTTCCCACCCGAGCGCGGACTCTGGCGAATTTTTATTTGGGAAGACCTGCCGGCTAATTTAAAGCGTCTCCTCTTGCTCCATGAATTAGTCGAGATCCAGTTCAAGAAGGCGGGTCTGGAAAATACCGCCCACGGTGCCGCCCGCGAATACGAAAAAGAATTCAGGGAACGTTTGAGTCCGGAGGAGCGGGATCTCCTGAAAGCACTGCTCAAGAAGCCTTTGTAGTCTTGTTCTGGTACCTGCGTCGCAGGTCCTTGAATACTCTCTCCAGCGCCCCAACAAGCCGATCCATATCGGCTTTTGTTGTGTCCCGGCCGAGAGAGAATCTTAGGGCTCCGTTGATGTATTTTGCCGGTACGCCTATCGCCTTCAATACATGAGACGGCTCAACTGAATGTGCCGTACAGGCCGAACCGCTGCCGGCTGAAATGCCGTACTTATCAAGTTCCAAGAGTATGGCCTCGCTCTCAAGACCCGGAATGCAGATATTGATATTATTCGCGAGACGCTCGTCCCCTATCGGACCGTTCAGGATAATGCCCGGCAGCTTCTTTTGCAGCTGAGCTATCGCATAATCTCTGATGAGTGCGATGGTCTTTGTATCGTTCTTGCCGATCAGCGTAACGGCTTTTGCGAACCCGATGATGGCCTGGAGATTCTCGGTACCCGCCCTCAAGCCATGCTCCTGACCTCCGCCGATAATGAGCGGCTGAATAGGAGTACCCCGACGTATATACAGCGCTCCAATGCCGTGCGGGCCGTAGATCTTGGACCCGTTAAATGTCAGGAGGTCGGCGCCGAGGCGTTGAACATTCATGTCAAGATATCCGGCCGCCTGGCAGGCATCAACATGGAACAGGGGTCTGTCGCTACTTTTTTTATTCCTATACTGCCCTATCATCCTCCCGATCTTCCGGATGGGTTCGATAGTGCCGATCTCATTATTAGCATACATCACCGAAATCATACGGCAGCCGGGGGTCAGCGTCTTTTCCAGACCCGAAACATCAATACGGCCAGAGGAGTCTACTTTCAGATATCCTATTTTTAGCTTCGGGAGTTTTCTGAGTGGTCCAAGAACCGAGGGGTGTTCGATGGGCGTAGTTACGATACGGCCGGAACCGAACCGGGTCATTGTTCCCAAGATAGCCAGATTGTTGGCCTCCGAACCGGAATCTGTAAAGACGATCTCGTCCGGTCGCGCGCCCAGAAAGCCGGCGATGATATGCCGGGCTTTTTCAAGCTCCCCCCGGGCGGTCCGGCCGGCATCGTTAAACGAGGACGGATTTCCGAAATATGCAGCGGCCTCGGCCATTGCCCGAACGACACGGGGATCGATCGGTGTAGCGGCCGCATTGTCCAGGTAAATTTTTTTCATCTAAAAAGCCAGTTCTCGCTGGCCAAAGTACTATACCATATATCCGGAGATCATTCTATAAAAACCATCAATACTTCCGCTGACCGCCCGGCCAGAAGACCAGAGCCAGTAATCCTCCCATGAGGCCGATATCCCGCACTAATACCTCGTTCAATCCCTGGAATAACGGAATGACGGCTAAAAATAAGAATGCCAATGACCCGAACACCGCGATGTACATATTGGTGACAAAACTGACGCCGACCACGACTTCAAAGACAGCGAGGGCGTATACCAGCGAATACGCGGTTATATGAAATAGTCCGGCTACCTGCACAACCGAGGCGGGAATCCAAGCATTCAGCCAATAGTCCGGATGAAAGAACTTATCGATACCGAACCATAAGAATACAATGGCAAGGGAAATCCGAAGAATAGTGTGTGAAAGTTTGACCGATTGCCACATCTTGACAATAATTAAAAGTTAGTATATAATAGATACTATCTAGTTACTGGGTGCTTCGTATCTTTGTAGTCACAGGTATTCCTTCCTTCCCGAAGAGATACTCTTATATCCATTTTATATACAAATGGGTCCGGCTACAAGCGGTACGAGTACCTGGTACCAAAACAAAAGGCCCCGGCGCAAGCCGGGGCCTTTTGTTTTTATACCGCGCAGGTCCGCTCGAGAAACTCGAGCGTCCTCTCGTTCAGAAGACGTGACCGGATGCTTGCGCGCATACGCTCCATATCAAAATCCAGGTTCTGGCCCCCCTCCCTGATCATGGTCGATTGCACCAGTGCTTCCAGGGCCTGAGTGACTTCTTCCGGCTCAACGGAGATCTCCCGTTCACGGGCGACGGCATGAAGAATCAGGGCCATTTTAACATGACGCTCGGCTTCTTTTTGCCATTCTTTCCGGAGATCGTCCTGGGTCTTTCCGAGCTTTGACAGATACAGGCCGAGCTCCATATCGTGACGGTGAAGGTCCTGGTCAAAATTCTCGATCATAGAATCAAGCTGCTCGGTAATCATTACGGCCGGCGCATCACAGCGGGATCCTTCAATGATCTTGTTTATGATCTCCAGCCGCAGACGCTGCCGTTCTTTATCTTTTTTTTCTTCAGCCAGACCGTCCTTTAAATTAAGGATCAGCTGGTCAATATTATCGAACTTACCGATGCTTCTGGCGAAATCGTCCGTCAACTCCGGCATGGTAACTTTTTTCACTTCCTGAATTGTCACCTTGAAGTCGAGTTTTTTGCCCGCGATCTCTTTATTGGCAAAATCCCTAGGCGCGGTCAATGAAAAATCTTTATGCTCACCCTTTCTGAGTCCGATCAACTCCTCTTCAAAGCCCGGGATAAAATTCTTATTACCGATGACTACCGGGTGATTCTTGCTCGATCCCCCATCAATAAGTTTGCCGTCCTCGCTGACCTCAAAATCAACTTCGACACGGTCGCCCTGCTCGGCGGCCCCATCTTTATCGGTAAGGATCGCCCGGGACGCCTTCAGTGTCTCAAGAGTTTGGTCTATCTCCTTTGTTTCCACCGTAACGGGCCGTCGTTGGACTTTTATCGTCTCGAGCGGAGGCATGGTCACTGCCGGGAATAGTCGCAAGGCCACGGTATATATCAGCCGTTCAGCGGAGTTATCTTTGATCTTCAGATCCGATGCTTCCAGTACATCGAGGCCCTGCTCCTGGATAACGCGGGCCAGACTTCTTTGCATCGCGGTCTGGAGAGCGGCCTCAAGGATTTTGGAATCACCAAGCTGTTTCTTGATGACATCGTTCGGAACTTTACCTTTTCTGAATCCGGGAACTTCGAGGCTCTTTCCGAGCGCCTGCTCAGTTTCTTTAATGTAATGCCCCAGATCTTCTTTGCCGAGCTCGATAGTCAACTCGATCCCGTTCTGATCTGTTTTTTTTGTGGTGAATGTCATGTTATTCCGCGGCAGGTTCTTCCTTCTGAATCTCGGCTGCTTTCTCTTCTGCCGCCTTAGTTTCATCAAAGGCGAGGTTTTCTTTCGGAGACCTGACGTCTATTTTCCAGCCTGTCAGCTTGGCTGCCAAACGGACGTTCTGACCCTTCTTGCCGATGGCTAACGAGAACTGGTCATCCGACACCTCCACGAGAGCGTGTTTGCGCTTATCATCGAGTATCTTCACGTTAAGGACCTTGGCCGGTGAAAATGCGTTGGCAATAAAGTCTTTCGGCGTATCGCTCCAAAGAATAATGTCTATCTTCTCGCCTGAGAGTTCATTAATAACCGTCTGGACGCGGACGCCCTTTTGGCCGACCAAGGAACCGATCGGGTCAATGCCCTCTTCTTTTGATGCTACCGCGATCTTGGTGCGTGAGCCTGCCTCACGGGCGATAGCTCTCACTTCGACGCTACCGGAGTCGATCTCCGGAACTTCAACACGGAACAGGCCAAGCACTAATTTGGGGTGAGCCCGGGAAAGCAGAACTACCGGACCCCGGGAGGTCTCCTCAACTTTTACTATCATGAACCGATAACGCTGGCTGAGTCGGTAGTTGTCGGTGAACATCTGCTCAGCAGGGGTCAGAAGTCCGTTGGTCTTTCCCAGGTCCACAAAGACAAGCGTTCCCTCCCGGCGCTGAACCACGCCGCTGATGATCTCTCCTTCGCGGCCCTTGAATTCTGAGAATATCGCACCCCGCTCCGCTTCTCTGAGTCTTTGGATAATGACCTGCTTGGCTGTCTGGGCGGCGATGCGGCCGAAATCGGTCTTCGGCTCAAGTTTTGTTATGACCTCGTCCCCCACCTTAACGTGTTTACTTTTTTCTCTGGCCTCCTTCAGGAGCACGTGCTTCTCGGGATTGAATTTTATCTTAAGCTCCCCGGGCTCTTCCGGGGCAGACTCACCCGGCATACGGCGCGAACGGCGCATGCCCTCGAGATCCTGAAAGTCTGGTTTTTCCTCCACGACTTTGACGGGGAGGGGTCCGGTGATATCGCCTGCTTCGTCGACGCCCTCGACAACGTAATGTATCTGGGTCATCTCAAGCTTGCCGGTCTCGGGGTCCATCTTAGCTTTTATGATCTGGCCTTTCTTGCCGTAATCGCGCTTATAAGCGGCGGCGATAGCGGCTTCGATCGTTTCAAAGACGCTCTGCTCGGAAATGCCTTTCTCTTCCGAGATCTGCTTTATGGCCGACGCGAACTGTTTTGTATCCAACATGGTTATCAGGGCTTTAGAACACGGCCGGTACGCGAGCGTGCCCTAAGTCCCTTAGTTAAGAACAAAGGCCCGCGGCGCGGACCTTTTCAAGATTCAGTATCAAACATGACCAGCATATCAGATTGGGGCCGGCGTTGTCAATATCCCGGATGACGTTATACTGGAATGGTCATGAATACGCGGCCGATCGGCATATTCGATTCCGGGGTTGGCGGGCTGAGCATACTTCGGGAACTCCAAAAACAACTGCCCGGTGAGAACTATGTCTTCCTTGCCGACCAGGCTCACGTCCCCTACGGAGAGAAAACCCCGGCCCAGCTGAGAACTCTCGCAGTTCGGATCACGAAATTTCTCCTCACATACGACATAAAATTGCTGGTCATCGCCTGTAATACCGCAACATGCTATGCCATCAACACGCTACGAAACAGGTTCGATCTGCCTATCGTCGGCACCGTACCGGCGGTGAAGCCGGCGGCTCAATATTCCCGGTCGAAGACCGTCGCGGTGATTGGAACACCTGCAACGATAAAAAGTGACGCATTGACTATGCTTATAGAAACTCATGCCCGGGGTGTCCGGGTAGTGCGGATAGGATGCAAGGGGCTCGAAGATACCGTAGAGACGGGGCTCCTGGACGGGGCCCGCGCGGATACACTCCTGAACCACTACCTTTCGAGGGTGCCCCGGTCGGCCGATCTTCTTGTCCTGGGCTGCACTCATTATCCTTTTCTTAAGAATCGGATCAGGAGGTCGCTCGGTCGTCGGATACGCCTGATCGATTCAGGCTCGGCAATCGCCAGACGTTCAAAGTCCGTGCTCATTGCCTCCGGAACCGCCAACACCCGCGGCCGGGCCGGGTTGACACGGTACTTTACGACCGGCAGCCCGGAAAATTTTGCTTCTGTGGCATCAAAACTCCTTAAAAAACCGGTGCGGGCGCTCCGAGCGGACATCTGAACGCTCTTATCCACACGAAAAGCTATTTACAAAGAAACTAGGTTCGCTAGATTGAGGCATCGGAGCTCGGATTTTCTTCCTCTTCTGAGTCCTGATGTACGTGATACAATATTAGTACATGGCCAATTCGACGATAACCAACAAGGAGGAGGAGCTCGAGAAGAAATTGGGCGCTATCCGGTCGCATGGAACCGAAGACGAGTACAAAGCGCTGGCGGTCAAGCTCAATATTCCCTTTTCAGACCTGGCATCCGCCCCGATCGATACGAGCGCTCTTTCCCTATTGTCGGAAGAGGTCGCCCGGCAAGCCCGCCTTGCTATTATCTTGAAGAGTGGTTCGCAGCTGACCATCGCACTGACAAACCCGGAAGACGAAAATTCAAAGGGGGTCATCGCCGGTCTTCAGGCGAAAGGCTACAAGCTGAGTCTTATCATGACCTCGCCGAAGAGCCTCGAGAAGATCCTGGCCCGCTATGCTAACCTCAAGAATCCGGAGACTTATGCGATCGGTTCTCTGGAGATTCAGGAGAGCGAGATAGACGCACTCCAGCAGCAGATCAAGAACGTAGCCGATCTCAAGAGTCAGATCTCAGCCGTATCGGTGACCAGGCTTTTGGAGATTCTCATAGCCGGCGCTCTGAAAATAGGCGCATCAGACATCCACTTCGAACCCGAGACCGGTTCGACCCGGCTTCGCTACCGGATGGATGGCGTACTGGAGAGCGTCACCGCCATCGATGAAGCTTCGTACCAGAAGGTCCTGAACCGCATCAAGGTCCTGGCCAGACTGAAGCTCAACGTCCATGGCGCTCCCCAGGACGGCAGATTCACGATCCGTCAGCAGGATATCGATATCGAAGTCCGTGTCTCGATCCTGCCAAGTGAGTTCGGGGAGACGATCGTGATGCGATTACTTGATCCGCGCTCGATCAAGGGCAGCCTTGAAGATCTGGGTATGCGGCCGGATCTTCTGACCCTTGTGAAATCCCAACTGGATAAGCCGACGGGAGCGATCCTGACAACCGGCCCGACCGGATCCGGAAAGACGACCACGCTCTACGCATTCGTCAATTACCTGAACGGCCCCGGCAGCAAGATCATTACCATCGAGGACCCTATCGAATATCACGTCGCCGGCGTATCGCAGACCCAGGTCGACCCTCAGCGCGGATATAGTTTCGCGAATGGGCTCCGGGCCATCGTCCGTCAGGACCCCGACGTGATCCTGGTCGGTGAGATCAGAGACGCGGAAACAGCAGAAATAGCCCTGAATGCCGCGCTGACCGGACACTTGGTGCTCTCGACGATCCATACCAATGACGCGGCCGGGACCGTCCCCCGTCTGATCGATCTCAAGGTTAACCCCCAGATCATCGCACCGGCCATCCATGTGGCCATGGCTCAGCGACTGGTGCGGAAACTATGCCCTACCTGCAGGAAGAAAGGAGTATTATCAGCCGGGGACCTTAAAACAGTGAAAGAGGCGCTGATGCCGGTAAAAGACCTCCTTGGAGTGCCGGACCTCGAGACCGGCTCGATATATGAACCGGTGGGATGTAAGGAGTGCAATGGAACCGGATATAAGGGCCGCATCGGAGTGTTCGAGGTCTTTGTAGTGACCCCGGAGGTTGAGCGGCTCATTTTATCGAATCCGTCGATATCAGCCATGCAAGAACTGGCTATCAAACAAGGGATGGTCACGATGCATCAGGACGCATATTTAAAACTACTGGAAGGCGTTACATCAATGGAGGAGATCGTGCGAATCTTGGGGTAAAAGAAAAGAACCTTTTTAATCTGTAGGCAAGGGCCCGGATTTATAAAAAAACGGGGCAGAATAATTCCGAGGAGTGTCCCAGCTAGGCCAAGCCATCCGTCTAGATAATATTCCGATTGGATCAATGAGTTTTAATTATGGATCCAATTGCCTACAGATTAAAAAGGTTCTTTGACGGTTTTCTCCGCTCTCCGACCAGGCTCGGATAGATAGAAACCGCGTTTCCTCGGAGATCCTCGGCGGTTAAAAGCCCGCTGGAAACTTCTCCGAGAGGGGGAATTTGCGCTTATATTTTAATCTAAATATCCATGAATGTCAAGCCATCAGCGGCAACACCGAAGACCGTTCCGGACGACCAATTATTGGACCAGGCGCTCCGGCCCAGGACATTCGGGGAGTACATCGGACAGGAGAAAGTAAAAGCCAATCTGAAGGTCATGATCGGCGCGGCAAAAAAGAGAAATGAACCGATCGAACACCTCCTCCTCCATGGCCCCTCCGGTCTCGGGAAGACTACGCTCTCGTACCTCATCGCTAAGGAGCTTGGCACTAACATCAGGGTCACGTCCGGTACCGCCCTGGAAAAAGCCGGCGATGTCGGCTCTATCCTTACGGGCCTCGCCGATGGCGACGTACTGTTCATCGATGAGGTCCATCGGTTGAATAAGAACGTCGAAGAGGTCATCTATCCGGCCATGGAGAATTTTAATCTCGATATCATTATCGGCAAAGGTAACGCAGCCAAGACGCTCCAGATCGATCTGCCCCGGTTCACGCTCGTGGCGGCCACCACGAAGATATCTCTTCTTTCGGCCCCGTTCCGCTCACGCTTTGGCGTCAGTTTCAGGCTCGATTTCTATACCCAGGAAGAAATAGAGCAGATCGTCCTACGATCCGCGGCTCTTCTGGGGGTGACCGTAGAGCCCGCGGCTGTGGCTACTATCGCCCGCTCTTCCCGGTTTACGCCCCGTGTAGCAAACAGACTGCTGAAGCGGGTACGCGATTTTGCACAGATGAAAGGTACGGGCTCCATCACCGCCGACATGGCACAGAAGGGCCTTAAGATGCTCGAGATCGATGAAAAAGGGCTCGAGGAGACCGACCGGAAGATACTCCTTACGATCGCTGAAAAATTCAACGGCGGGCCGGTGGGGTTAAAGACGATAGCAGCCGCAATCTCAGAGGAGGAGGCGACGATCGAGGATGTTTATGAGCCGTATCTTATGCAGCTCGGGCTTCTCGCGCGAACGCCCAAGGGCCGCGTTGTAACTCCCTTCGGCTACAAACACCTCGATCTGACGCCACCGAACAATACCCTATTCTGATTATGTCCGGTCATTCCAAGTGGTCACAAATAAAGCATAAAAAAGGGATCTCTGACCAGAAGAAGGGCCAGCTTTTCTCGAAGCTTTCGAAGGCTATAACGTTAGCCGCCAGGAAGGGTAGTGACCCCAATACAAATATCGCCCTGGCCAGCGCCATTGAACAGGCCCGGGCGCTCAATATGCCCAACGACAATATCGGCCGGGCCATCAAGAAAGTCTCTGAAAAAAGTTCCGCTCAGCTGGAAGAGGTGGCGATCGACGCTATCGGTCCGGGCGGGGTGGCCTTAACAATCACCGGTGTAACAGATAATAAGAACCGCACGATATCCGAAGTGAAGAAGATACTCTCTGATCACGGCGCAAAGATGGTCCCGCCCGGCAGTATCGGGTGGATGTTCCAGAACCCTGTGACAGTGCCTGAGCAGGCTCAGCAGCAGTTGGAAGTACTCTTTGAAGCCCTCGATAACCAGGACGATGTCGGCGATGTCGTTTCTAATATCCGCTCATGACAGTCCTTGGCATCGATCCGGGTACGGCTCAGATCGGATATGGCGTGATCAAACACGAACGTAATCGTATCAGCTGTCTCGCCTACGGAACTATCGGGGACAAGAACCTCGATCCCCTGACCAATCTCGTTACCGCCGAAGCAGAACTCTCAAAGCTCATCGAGAGATATAAACCCGACACCGCCGGGGTTGAAAAACTGTTCTTCTTTAAGAACCAGAAAACCGTGATGGCGGTCAGTGAAATGCGCGGCGTCATCCTTTTTACGCTGGCGAGACATCGCGTCCCCGTTCAGCAGTTTACGCCGCTCCAGGTAAAACAAAACATCAGTTCCTACGGAAAGGCGGGAAAAGACCAGGTACAGCGGATGGTGAAGCTGTTATTAAACCTGGAAGAGCCGGTGAAGCCCGATGATGCTGCCGATGCCCTGGCTATTGCAATCTGCTGCTCCCATAATATAATCCCTGTATAATATCCTTGTTTTTGCGGGGATGATTTCTCCGAAACGCGGAAATCATCCCGCACAAAGAAGATAATCCATGGTCATTACGGCTTTAGAAAAGCGTCTGTATGTGGATGAGTTCGACGGTGAGGTCGAAGATGATAAAGCGGACAAAGAGGACGACAAAAAAGAGGAGGATGAGGATAAGGACGATGAGTTGGACGAGGACGATGAAGACGACATAGACGATGACGAAGACGATGAACCCGAGGAGTACTAAATAAAAACGAGCCCGTACGGGCTCGTTTTTATTTCGCGGCTATAAATTTTTTACCCTTTCCCACCTGTACCCTGTCCCCAAGCTTCACCCGAAAATCCCAGTCCTTGATTACCTCCTCATTTACTTCCACCGCCCCTTGATCAATCAGGGTCTTGCTTATAGTCATCGAAGAGGCTACTCCAAATAGTTTTAATGCTGCTGTGAGCGGGATGGTATCAGAACCGAGGCTGACTTCTTTGGCCTGATGGGCCTCTCCTACTGCGGTCTCGCCACGGTACATCCGAACCAGCTCATCTGCCAGCTCTTCCTTCCACTCTCTCGGGGCCTTACTTTTGTTTTCGTTTATCCAGTCCTGCGGCTTTTCGGTGCACAGTTCGAACACGGTCTGTATCATGGAGTCGTCGATGGCCAATATCTTGCGGCGGATCTCCTGCGGTTCATCGGAAAGCGCTATCAGTTCGCCTTCCGACTTGCTCATCTTCTTACCGCTTGAAGCGGCTACTAAGAGCCTCGTAGCAAATACGAGTTTGTCTTTGTTCAGTAATTTTTTCTCCAGCTCTCTGCCGACCAGCATGTTAAAGGTCTGGTCGTTGCCGCCCACCTCTCCGTCTATCTTCATGGCCACGGAGTCATACCCCTGCATCAATGGATACAGGAATTCATGCAATCCGATCGGTCGTTCCTTGGCCAATCGTTCCTGAAACATTTCCCGCTTGATCATCTGCTGTACCGTCATATGGCTTGCCAGCTGAACCACATCGCCGAATGAAAGCTTGCTCAACCAGTCGTTGTTATAGAGAACTTCAAAAGACCCCTCCGGAAGTATCTTCTTAAGCTGGGGCAGATAATGCGCCATATTCTTGGTGATGTCTTCGGGCGAGAGTGGTTTTCGCGTTGCGTCTTTTCCGGTCGGGTCTCCTATCCTGGCGGTGAAATCGCCGATAACGATCACGGGCGTGTGACCAAGCTGCCACAGCTGTTTCAAGAATAAAAGCGGGATGGTATGTCCCAGATGAATATCAGGTCCCGTCGGGTCGATGCCAAGATAGACCCTCAGTGGTTGGGTTTTCAGCAGCCCAATGGCCTCATCCCGATTTGGAAAGACGCCCGCAGGTTCAAGGCGTCTTTTCAGGGCCGCTTGGATGGCTTTTTCATCAGAGACCAGCGGTTGTCTTTTAAGTTCGGACATAAAACTCTTTCCCATCATAGCCCGTATCAAATGTCTTGTAAATATGGGGTTTTTATGGCATTATCATATACATCAAACACATGAGCACTCGCGAATCATCAGGCCGCGGTAAGCATACGCGGACCCTCTTATCCAAGCTCGGTATGGCAGCCCTCTGGCTTGTTGTGCTGGGGGCGATCGGTTTCTTCAGTCTGTTCATATACCTTCATCAGACCCTGCCCGACCCCGAATCTATTGCGGACCGGCAGGTCAGCGAATCAACAAAGATCTACGACCGGACCGGCAAGGTGCTGCTCTATGATATCCACGGCGAACAAAAACGAACCGTCATCGCTTGGGACCAGATACCGGTAAACGTGAAGAATGCCACCCTGGCCGCCGAAGACAGTAATTTCTACAGCCATGGCGGATTTGACCTCAGGGGTATCCTTCGCTCGATCGTCACGGATGTGACATCACTCAATCTTTCGCAGGGTGGATCTACGCTTACTCAGCAATTGGTCAAGAACGCCCTCCTGGGGAGCGAGAAAACGGCAATGCGAAAAGTAAAGGAGCTGGCTCTCTCTATCGAGATCGAACGGAAATTCACCAAAGATGAGATATTCTGGATGTACCTGAACCAGATACCGTACGGCTCGAATGCCTACGGTGTCCAGGCGGCGGCTAAAACATTCTTCGGCAAAAATGCCTCCGAGCTGACGCTCAGCGAATCAGCGATCCTTGCTTCATTGATACAAGCCCCGAGCCACTACTCCCCTTACGGCAGTCACGTCGATGAGCTGACGACACGCAAAAATGGCATTCTGGCCAGAATGAAAGATCTTGGTTTTATAACTGACCTCCAATATCAGCAGGCGCTTACCGAGAAGCCGGTCTTCAAATCAAGCACTGAAAATATCAATGCGCCCCATTTCGTGATCATGGTAAAAGACTACCTGGAGAAGAAGTACGGCGCTGACGCTGTCGAGAGCTCGGGCTTTACGGTTATCACGACCCTGGACGCGAGTCTTCAATCTGCGGCCGAAGACACGGTCACTAAGTATGCCCAGATCAATAAAGAAAAGTACCAGGCATCGAATGCCGCGCTGGTCTCCCTGGATCCGAAAACCGGAGATGTTTGGGCCCTGGTCGGCTCAGCCAATTATTTTGACACCGCCAATCAGGGTAATTTTGACGTCGCGATCGATGGTACGGGCCGGCAGCCGGGGTCATCATTCAAACCATTCGCCTATGCGGCCGCCTTCGAGAAGGGGTATCCCGACTCGACGATACTCTTTGACCTGAAAACTGAGTTTAACCCCTACTGCTCCCCGGATTCCACTCAACAGAAGGATAAGTACGGCCTGGATTGTTATCACCCCCAAAATTACGATGGTCGCTTCCGCGGACCTGTTTCAATGCGCCAAGCCCTGCAGCAGTCATTGAACGTGCCGTCCGTAAAGGTACTCTATCTTGCCGGGGTCAGTGATACCATCTCTCTGGCCCAGCAGATGGGCATCACTACCCTGACCGATCCGAGCCGCTATGGCCTCTCCCTGGTCCTCGGTGGCGCCGAAGTACATCCTATCGACCTCGTCTCCGCGTATAGTGTCTTCGCCAATGACGGCATCAGGAATCCCTGGCGGATCATCCAGCGGGTTGAAGACTCGAATGGTAACGTGCTCGAGCAAGCCTCTGATCAATCTCAACGAGTTTTAACGCCCCAG
>JAHFKT010000027.1 GCA_023245235.1 Candidatus Yanofskyibacteriota bacterium | reverse complement strand
TTGTTCAATCTCCAGGACCGCGGTATGCTCTATATAGGACCGAATACCGAAGTATATGCCGGTATGGTCATCGGTAATACATCCAAGGGCAATGAGATGACGGTAAACCCGACCAAGGGCAAGAAGTTAACTAACATGCGGGCGGCCGGATCTGACGAAAATGTGCTTCTGACCACGCCTTACGAACTGACTCTCGAACGCGGTCTGGAGATCATCGGCGACGATGAATACCTCGAAGTCACGCCGCTGAGTGTACGCTTGAGGAAGAAATATCTGACCGAGAATGACCGGGTAAAAGCCGCCCGTTCAAATTAATCAGCTTATGTTTAAAGAATTCAAACAATTTTTACTCCGGGGGAATGTTGTCGACCTGGCTGTCGGTGTCGTAATCGGCGCAGCTTTCGGGACCATCGTTACCGCCCTCGTTACCGACCTCCTGACCCCGCTCATCGCGGCAGTCGCTAAAGTGCCTGATTTTGGCGGACTTTCAGTTACCTTGAATGGCAGCAGGTTCATGTACGGCCATTTTATCAATGCCTTCATATCATTCCTGCTTGTTGCGGGGGCCGTATTCTTCTTTGTAGTGAAACCGATGAATATGCTTATCGCCCGATCGCGTAAAGAACCGCCCGCGGACCCGACCACAAAGAAATGTAAAGAGTGTCTCAGCGAAATTCCCATCGAAGCCAGTCGTTGTTCTCACTGCACACAGGTCGTCGCGTAGATATTTCCTGCTACTTCCCGGACATGTACTTCTCCCAGTACTCGTAGAGTTCTTTAGTGGCGGTCAGGTCGCCGAAGCAATACCGGGCAATGTCGCGGCACTTTTTTTCTTTAAAGAGGCGGGCGACATCATTACCGTCCACGCCATCAGCCTTAGGGCTTTTAATACCGAAGGCCTGGCACCATAGATGGAGCGAGCGCTTGAACCGGACCGCGCCATAATTGGTTATCTTATCGTAGATATCGAAATGGGGCTTATCGCCGAACCGATAGCCCATCAAATTAACCGGGGCTTTGACTTTATTTATCGCCGAACGGATCATCAGATAGGGACAATCGAAAGAATGGCCGTTGAAGGTGATGAATTGGTCATAGTGCCCGGCAACCTCCCAGAATCGTTTTATGATCTCTTTCTCATCGGTACACGGGACAAGTGTCATGGCGCCGTCAACTTCCTCCCGCTCCTTATTCTGCTGCTGATAGTAGGCCGCACCTTTATCGGTATCCGGGTTCAGAACTGCGATTGCCACGATCCGGCCCGTAAGAGGGGAGAAACCGAGGCCCTCGCGGATCATTGTAGCTTCTTGTTCGTCTTTCGCGTTCACCAGTAAGAGTTCTTGGGCGGTTTCGTCCAGAGAGTCAAAGTCGACGCCGGTGGTCTCGATATCAAATATGAGTTTAGGCATGTTGAGAGTTTACTGAAAATGACCACATTTTACAAATATGGCATTACCTCGCCGGAGAGGAGAGCGAGCGGTCGAACCAATGCGGAAAGAAAAGTTTAAATATACAAAAATGAACTCCTGCCTGAATTTACTCGAGGGGAGCGGAGCTTGAACTAGACGAGAGGTCGCACAATGTAGATTATGCGACTGATAAGTATGGGAACCAACCGTTAGGCCTACTTACCAGTAACCAGACCCAGTATGAACTTGAGGATCTGTCCCATGACCGACAGGACCGAGATGAATATGTTGATGATCAGGACTACGAAGCCATAGATACCCCCTTGAGTCCCTGAGCCGCCGAAACCGCTCAGATTGAAGAACTGGAAGAAGTTGAACGATGAGCTCGAGGTGTCGCCGGTAGCAGCGGCTACCATCTTCGGGATCGTGGAGATGCTTGTAGGGATGGAAATGTTCTTCAGGCTCGGCAATGAAATATCCGGGATTTGAACCGCAGTCGATGGCTGAGCCGGTTCCGAAGTCCCGTAAGCATACGCCGGCAATCCCGAGAATATCAGTATGCCGGTGATCACGGTGACCGCTCCCCTAGCCCAATTATTATATAAAACCACGTTTTTCATAGATGTCAACTTTTAGGCCCCTGGATTCCCCTACTCCCCCATTATACCTCAATCGTTGCGGGAAAATATCATCACGTCTTTCGTAAAGAGCTTCAATGCTTTGGATACGGACAGGATAGATAAAAAGTACCGCAGGTCCACAAGATTTCTGACCAGCCACCCCAAGATACCGGATGCGGTAAAGATGTTGCCGACATGAGCAACGGCGAACTTACCACCGACCGGTGCGACCCATGAACTGTAATCGGGTTTGTATTCTTTTAATTTCCCGCCATGGATGGTCGCCGCTAAATTACGGGCGATAAGGCTTCCCTGAGCTTGGGCCAGATGGGCCAGCCCGGGTATCGGTTTCTGGGTCTTGGGATCAATGAACTCCGCTACATCACCAAGAGCGAATATGTTCGGCATCCCGGTCGCCCGGAGGTACTGGTCAACGGTCACCTTACCCCGCGCAGTGACGGGCAGGCCATGGATGGTCGCCGCCAACTTATTGGCCTGAACTCCGGCCGTCCAGATAACCGCGCTGCCGTTCATGGTCTGGCCGTTTTTCAGTTTGACGAGATCGCTTTGAACGCTCTCGATGGTAGAGTTCGCCATGATTACGACTCCGAGTTCCGTCAGCCGGTCCATTATCTTCTTGCGCTCAGATTCGTTGACCATCGGCAGAATAGTGGGGGCGGCCTCGAATAAAATGACCGAGAAGGCGCGTTTGTCCAATTTGTAGCGGATGCATAGTTTTCGGGCGCATGTGACCAGTTCCGCCGCAAGTTCGATGCCGGCGAAACCGGCGCCGATGACCAAAAGCTTCATCGGCATCTGGCCCATGCCCGTGCTGACCTCTGAAAAAAGACTGTCCAGCTTCTGATTGAGCGCGATCGCGTCATCGGTAGTCTTGAACTGATATGCATACTCATTGACGCCGGGGATGCCGAAATCCGCCGTTTGGCTGCCGAGGGCAAATAGCAGATAATCGAAATCGAGTTCTTGTCCGCCGTCGATACTGACATGCTTGCGCTCGATATCGACCGATGCTATTTCGGCTTGAATAATGTCGACCTGGCGGTCCCCGAAAATATCGCCGTACGAAATAGCGATCGCTTTCCTCAACCGCATGCGATAAGGATCTTCTCCCATCTGATACGCCGAAGCGACCTCGTATAATGCCGGGGTAAAAAAATGGTAGTTGTTCTTATCGATAAGGGTGATCCTGGCCTTGCCGCGAAGACCTTTCTCGATATCAAGAGCGCATCGGACGCCACCGAATCCCCCGCCGAGGATGACAATGCGTGGTTCCTCCATATCAGTTAATCGTACCATTTCCCGGCCAACCAGAGAAAATGGCTTTTACACAGGCTACTGGAGGTAATCGCGCGGATCAATGGTTCCTTCGAAATAATTAAAGTACAGTTGGCCATCCTTATCGCGCACATACGTGAAAAAATCTTTATAGAGAGAAAGATGCAGGTGAGAACCTTCAGCATTACCGGTGTTGCCTTCGTAACCGATGACCTCTCCGGCGGTTACCGGTGTCCCGACCTGAAGGAATGACAATGCGCTCATATGGGCATAGATACTGACGAGATTGTATTGATTCGGATGCTGGATAGCTACCCAGTTGCCCCAGCCGTTATTTTTTCCATTCGCAATGATCTGTCCGGCGCCGATGGCATGGATGGGGGTCCCGAACCCGGCAGCCATATCAACGCCGTTGTGCGGCGCACCGCCATACGGTCCGCCTTTGCGCCCGCATCGGGCATACGTCGTACAGCCATAGCCCTGAGTGACACGGTATCCCTCCTCCGGCCACTGGAATAATTTCGTTCCCTTATTAGGCAAGGCACCGGCAGTCACGTGAACGATATAGAGACCGCCCTGAATGACGTGAGTTTCAAGCTCTCGTAGCTGAGAAAAGAAAAGGTTCTCCTGATTCTGGACATCAACGAGCATCTTCTGATATGCCGCTTCCTGGCCCTTGGTCGTAACTAAGAGATGATTCTTGTCCGTTTGAACGGTCGCCAGTGAACTCTTCTGAGCATCTTGATCCCGTTTCAGGGATTCAAGATCCTGTTTCTTTGATTCAAGATCATTCTTTTGGGTATTCAGGTCGGTCTCGGCTTTCCGGAGGTCTTCGATAGTGCTTAAGAGTCTCGAACTGATCGTGAGCGCATACTGCTCCTGATTAAAGTAATCCGAAAGGTCGGCGCTTTTCAGAAGAATACCTACCAGTGATTCGTTGTCGCGCTTATGCAGATACAGCAACATTTGGGCGATCGTATCTTTTTCGTAATCAACTTTCTTCTGGGTGTCGCTGATAGTATCTTGAACAGTACCAAGCTGAAGAGAGGTCTGGTCGATCTTTTTTCCGGTAAGGAGGGCCTGGATCTTGAGACTATTGATCTGGTTTTGCAGGTTCTGGACCTGATTCTTTAATGTATCCGCCTGGCTGGCCGTTTGGGAAATAGTGCCCTGTAATTGCTGCTTCTGCTGTTCAAGCTGTTGGATCTGAGCTTGAAGCTGACTGATCTTATCCTGTTCGCTGTCAGCCGATACGAAAACGGGTATAAGGAGCGACAGTACCGAAATAATGACCAATCCCCTTCTCATGAGAGTTTGCTGATGGCAATATTAATTCTTTTTATCACTTCGTCTTTGCCGAGCACGAGCATGATCTGTACGGGATCAGGAGAAAACTTCTTCCCCGAAAGCGCGACCCGAAACGGCCAATAAACGCCGCCGCGATCGCCGCCCGCTACCGAATCCAGCCGGCCCCTTAATATTTTCTCATCCTGAAAATCCCAGTTCTCGATGACCCCCTTTACGCGCTCAAGTGCTGTCCGTGTGATATGGGCATCTTCATTCTTCCAGCCGAGCATATCGGCCTCATATTCCGGCTCTGACCACAAATAAGAAAACTCCCGGGCATCGCTTAGTTTTTCAAGACGTTCGGTGACGAGCGGCGCGGCAGCATCGGAAATATCAGGCAAACCGGCCGCTTGTCTGAGATCGGCCGGAGACAGCCGTTTCACGTATTGCGCGTTTATCCAGTTCAGTTTCTTGATATCAAATACCGCACCGGACTTATGGACTTTTGCGAGATCGAATTCGGCAGTCATTTCTTCACGGGACAAAATATCTTTACTGAATGTATACCCCAAGCCTCCCAAAAAATTGATCAGCGATCCCGACAAATAATCTTTTTTGTATTCCATGACCGACATTGCCCCGTGACGCTTTGAAAGTTTAGACCGGTCGGGCGCAAGGATAAGCGGTAAATGCGCGAACAGCGGCACCGGCAGTCCAAGCGCTTCGTAAATTAAGATCTGTTTCGGCGTATTCGAAATGTGGTCCTCGCCACGGATAATATGCGAAATTTCCATTTCCGCATCATCAATAATCACGTAAAAATTGTATAGAGGATCGCTCACGCTCCGGGCAATACTAAAGTCACCCAACAGCGCGGCTTTGAATTCGATCGGCCCGCGGATTACATCGTTGAAGACGATCTTTCGGTCCGATGCGGCGTCAACGGCCAACCGGATGATGCCGCCGCCTTCTTTGCCCAGCGGAAGTTCCTTATGCCTGCATTCATGCCTCGGCGGAACTTTCTCGGACTCCTGGCGCTGGCGCTCTGCTTCGAGTTCTTCTTGCGAATGATGGCAGTAGAACGCCTTACCTTCGCGCAGTAATTTTTCAAGCGGAGCCCGGTAATTTTGCAGATGGTCGCTTGTCCGAATGACGTCCCCCTCCCAGTCCAGGCCGAGCCATGTCAGGCCGTCGATGATATCTTGTTCAAATTCCTTGGTAGACCGTTCTTTATCAGTATCTTCAATTCTCAAATAAAATGTGCCGGCCATCTTCTTGGCAAACAGCCAATTATACAGTGCCGACTGGGCCGTCCCGATGTGAAGAAACCCCGTCGGAGAGGGTGCCACGCGGACCTTTACTTTTGCTGGGTTACCGGCCATAGATATTCATTCAGTATAGCCCGAAATATGGGCTCAGACAACTTGTCTGAAGCCCCTGATACGGTATGCTATGGCTATGTATGTGATCGAGGTCATTCCGCTCACGGTCCTGCCTCCGAACGTGCCCCAGGTCTTGAGCTATTACCATGAATCGGAGCTCGAAAAAGGCGCCGTCGTTGAGGTGCTCGTCAATAACCGGAAAACTGCCGCCATCGTCATCGGCGCCTCGATCCTGGAATCCCGCAAGATCTTCCTCAAGAAATCAGGATTCGAGCTCAAAAAGATCAGCGGCGTACTGTCCGAGAGGCCGCAGGTCAGCGATTTTCAGTTCAAGATCGCGCTTTGGCTCGCCAATCAATATATCGCACCGCTCGGTCTGTCGCTGAAAACGGTCTTGCCCTCTTTTTTTGGGAAGAAGAGATACCAGACCCCTGCGGTAACGGTCAGGGAAAAAACCCCGGCCCAAAAACCGCAATGGGTCATCTGCCGGGCAAAAGATTCATATGCGAATATCGCCCAGGCCATCATGAAAGCCGGAGATGGCCAGATGCTTATTATCGTACCGGAGATGTCGGTGCTTCCCTATCTTTACAATAATATTGCCGGAGCGGAAATGGTCAGCTCTCAAACGACAAACAAAGACCTCTACCGCATCTGGCATGGCATCTCTAACAGCTCAATAAAGATAGTCATCGGCACGCGGCAAGCATTATTTCTCCCGTTTACCGATCTTCGACATCTCATCGTCGTAGATCCGCTTCATGAGTTCTATAAGTCCGATCTCAGTCCGAAATACAGGACGCCCGAGCTGGCCGAAATGGTGGCTCAATTCTACGGCGCACATTACACGGCTATCTCGAACATACTCGGCGTTCAGGCATTCGACCGGGCCGGCAACGGCCGTATCGATGTCCGTGATCTGATATCTCCGCATGCGGTCACCGTAGATGTTGTCGATATGGTCGCCGAGATGAAGCAGCATTACGTCGGCGTGTTCAGCTCCGTGTTGAAAGAACGGATCATCGAAGCGGTCCGGAACGGCAAAAAAATACTCATCGTCTCCGCCCGCCGGGGTTATTCAGGATTCCTTTTGTGTGAACGCTGCGGATTTTCATTCAAATGCCCGAACTGTGATATACCGATGCGCATCCACCGGTCAGTGGATCTGGTCCTGCTCTGCCACCGATGCAATACGACGCTGCCGTATCCTTCATTCTGTCCTAACTGCCACAGCTCGAGCATTAAGTCGACCGGTCCGGCAGGCAGCCAAAAGTTATTTGAGGAGATCCAGCGCATGATTGAATACGGCCAGATCCCGAACGTACCGACGGTCATTCTCGATACTGACGTGACCCAAAATGAAACCGAGGAGCAGGAGATCTTGGATACGGTAAAGAATAAGTCGCCGGTCATCCTCATCGCGACGCAGAAAATATTCAGCCATGTATACGACCACTCGTTCGACCTCATTGTTATCCCCCAGCTGGACGCGCTCGCCAGCGGTTCTGATTTCTCGGCCGGTGAATATCTCTGGTATCAGCTGGAAAAACTGATGGACCTAGATCCGGAAATAATCAGCGTTCAGACACTTTCCAACAACAACACGGTACCGGCCGTGATAGGACATCGCTATGAACCATTGTACCGCGGCGAACTGGAGGCCCGCTCTCTATTTCGATACCCGCCGTTCTCCCGGATCGTGAAGCTGACATTTACTCATCGCATGCCCAATAAAGCAGTGGCTGAAAGCCGGACCCTTGTAGAGAAACTGAAGCGGGCGGCAGTCCATTTTCAATATGAGGACCGGATCATCGTCAGCGAGACCTCCCGGGCGTTCATCCAAAAGGAAAAAGGGGTATACACTGCAACGGTTCTGGTCAAGGTTCTGCCCGGAGTCGCGTCACTGCGCGAGCTGCTCCGTTTTGTACCCTCTTCGTGGCTTATCGATGTTGATCCCCGCAATACCGTATAAATCATTGACCCATGATGCGGTTTCAAGCATAATATCAGCGTGGAAATCACGACTATCCCCCATCGGATCCTGGCTAAAAAGACGCAGATCGTTGCGGCTGAAGCGATCAAGAGCGGCGAATATACCGATCTGATTTTGAATATGAGACAGGCTATGAAAGAACACGTCGGCGTCGGCTTGGCGGCTAACCAGGTCGGGAAAGATCTTGCTCTGTTCGTCATCGATGCCGCCATCGCTCAGCAGAACGGAGTACCCGATGTCTATTTCAATCCCGAGATCACCGAATATTCGTCGGAGATCGACTACCTTGAAGAAGGCTGTCTCTCTATTCCCGGTTTTTACACCGAGATCAAACGTTCGAGAAAGATCATGTTCAAGGCTCTTGATGATAAGGGTAAAAAGCTCAAGTTCAAGGCCAAAGGATTTCTCGCGCGCGTGCTTCAGCATGAGACTGATCATTTGAACGGCGTCGTCATTAAAGACCGTGCAAAACAGTAACCTCAAGGTCATATTCTGGGGCACGTCCGATTTTGCCGTGCCGGCATTACACGCATTGCATGCCGACGGTTTCAATATCATCGCGGTCGTATCGGTTCCGGATCAACCGGCCGGCCGAAAAAAAACCCTCACTCCCCCGCCCCTGAAAGGCGCCGCACAGGAACTCAATATTCCGGTCTATCAGCCCGCTTCGCTCAAGGACGATGCATTTTTTAAAACATTTGACCCGTTGGAGCCCGATATCTGCATAGTAGCCGCATACGGCAAAATAATTCCTGAAAGATATTTGGGCGTGCCCCGGTACGGTTTTCTGAACATACATCCCTCTCTTCTCCCTGCCTATCGCGGACCGACCCCGGTCCAAACCGCCATTCTGAACGGGGATACCGAAACCGGTGTAACTATCATGGGGGTAGACAAAGAGATGGATCACGGTCAGATCTTCATGCAGGAATCGGTCCGGATACATCCGGATGAAACATACCGGGAACTCCATAATCGCCTGGCGGATATCGGAGCCGCTCTATTGGCAAGAACGATCGCTCAAATCGATACTTTCAAGCCGCGGGAGCAAGAGCACGATCTGGCGACATTTACGAAATTATACGGCAGAGAAGAAGGACGGCTCGATTGGTCAGAACCGGGCAAAAAAATTTATGACCGGATCCGCGCCCTTAATCCCGAACCGGGCACATGGACCATGTGGAACGGCAAGATCCTGAATATCAAAAGTGCCGGGCTCGAATTAAGTTCCTCGGAGCGCCCCGGATCCGTGAGCCGCGTTGATAA
>JAHFKT010000007.1 GCA_023245235.1 Candidatus Yanofskyibacteriota bacterium | reverse complement strand
CGCCTGTGAAAGCCAGAAACCCTACCTGGCAAAGCTGATCCGGGCCGGTATGTTGAAAGGTGTCCGGATGGAAGGATTGGAAAATCCGGGCATCCAACAGTGCGCCTCATGGCTCAGTTCGCAAGGAGTAGAGGTACTCGGTCTTATTGATCAAAAGAACTATCTTCGCGACCCCGACTTCAACCGGCTCTTCGGTTCGTGGGTGCAACAGAATCCGTCAGTCCGCGTATGGGAGATCGGCAACGAAGTTCAAGGCTCCACCGACGGCAGGGGGGCGATGTCAATCCAAGAATACATGCCGATCTTTAAGAGCCTGTTCTACTACGCCAAAGCAAATCATCCCCAGGTATGGGTGGCTCCGCAGTCGGACGGCCTCGGCGAAATGCTCGACAACGGGCTCGACCAGATCATACGGGACGGTCTTCCGATCGTGACGGTTCACTACTACGACTACAAAAAGACCATCAGCCTTGAATCTCTGCAGGAGCAGATCGCGAGGGTTCCCGGAACGGTACAGGTGTGGATCACCGAGACCGGTGACAACAGCTGGCCGACCCAGGTCTCGTACGTCCAGACAAACTATCCACGATATCAGGGCACGCTCCGTGCCATCCGCATTTTCTGGTACGTGTTCAGTGAATGTCCGGAGAACGGCGGAGATTTCTCGCTGATCAAGGGCCTGCCCGGTCAGTGTGCGGCGGAACCAACGCAAAGTCCCCTCTTCTCCGCGCTTACAGGAGGTGTCCAGTGAAACGGATCTTTATCGCGTGCACGATCGCTCTCGGCATTTTCTTTGTGAGCGGGCGACCTGTCTTCGCCGACGATGAGATCAAGGTGGGCCTCGATCGGCTCCGCTGGAATGTCGAGGGTAATCGGATAGAGCTTCCGAGCTGGCACATCCAGTTCGAACATTATCCCGGGAAAAAGAAGAATGTCGGCATCGGCTTCGAGTTCCGGAAGGAATCGAAACTGATCTACGAAGGCTACTACCTCGGTTCATACGTGGCGTACAAATCTCCGCACACCGCGTACTTTTTTGTGAACGGCGGAGTGGAATTCGGCATCTCCAGCACGACCTACAATGCATACGTCACGGAGTCCCAACAGGGATATGTGTGGCAGCGGTGGGCATATCTGGCAGAACCGGCCATCAAGGGTGTGGGCGTCTACCCCTTCTCTACGATCGGCTTCGGTATTTCGGCCAAACACCTCGTGCTCGAAGGGGGTGTAAAGGTTCAGGCCATGAGATTCGGGGTCAAAGAAAGCCTCTTCGGCCCCGGCCAGAGCGGCGCGTACTCTGTGCGCGACGACACTCACGGCGAGCTTGTGCCGAGCCTGGTTCTCCAGGCAGGATTCAAATTTTAAGACGACATCGCCCGGGCGTATAGCCCGGGCGTTTTGATTACTGAAGAGAGTTCTCGATATATGCTCTGAGCTCCGAGATACTCATCCGCTCCTGTTTCATCGAATCACGGTCGCGGACCGTCACGGTATCATCCTGAAGCGTATCGAAATCGACGGTGATGCAGTATGGTGTCCCTATCTCATCCTGTGAGAAATACCGCTTGCCGATATTCCCCCGTTCGTCCCATGCCACGTTGAAATGCTTCTTGAGCTCGACGTAGACAGTATCGGCCTTCGCCACCAGTTCCGGCTTGTTCTTCAACAACGGAAAGACCGCGGCCTTGTACGGCGCCAGACGCGGATGAAGTTTGAGGACTACCCGCTCTTCGTCCTCGTTCTCATGGTACGCGTCGCACAGTAGTGCCAAAGCAATGCGGTCGACACCGGCTGACGGTTCAATGACATACGGCACATATTTTTCATTGGTGTCGGGGTCCAGATATGCCAGTTCCTGACCGGACGCGGCCGCGTGAGCTTTCAGGTCGAAATCGGTACGGTTAGCGATACCCTCTATCTCCTTCCAGCCGAACGGGAATTCGTATTCAATGTCTGTCGTACCCTTGGAATAATGGGCCAGCTCTTCTTTCGGCTGAACAAATTTGCGGATATTCCTCAAACCTATTTTCCCGTACCAATTGAAGCGCTCATCAACCCAAAGTTCATATTCCTTGTCGTCATCGCCGGGCTTCACGAAATATTCCAGCTCCATCTGCTCGAACTCCCGGGTCCGGAAGATGTAGTCCTTCGGATTGACCTCGTTGCGGAAGGCCTTGCCTATCTGGGCGATGCCGAACGGCACGCGGACCCGCATCGTATCCAATACATTCTTAAAGTTAACGAAGATGCCGCCGGCCGTTTCCGGACGCAAGTACGCAACTGAAGCGGTATCCTCGACCGGCCCGGCGTTGGTCTTAAACATCAGATTAAACTGCCGGACATCGCTGAAATCTTTTGCCCCACAATTCGGACATTTGTCTCCGATCTGGTCGGCCCGGAAACGCTGATGACACTTTTTGCATTCCACCATCGGGTCGGAAAAACCGCTGACGTGGCCGGATGCCTTCCATACCTCCGGATTCATAATGATGGCGGCGTTCAAGCCGACGACGTTACGGCGCATCTGGACCATGTCCTTCCACCAGGCCTGCTTGATGTTGAATTTGAGTTCGGTACCGAGCGGACCGAAATCATAAAAGCCGCCGATGCCGCCGTAGATCTCGGAGCCGGGAAAAATAAAACCCCGGCGCTTGGCAAGTGAAACTACTTTTTCGAGTTTGTTCTGTTCGGCCATATGTTCGCCTATTGTACGGTGCCCTGGCCGGATTGGTCAATCGTATCGTTCGTTGAAAGATCCTGACCGGGTACCACTATATTCTGCTGGGTGAAGCTGTCGACTCCCGAAAGCGCCGGTGATTTGATGAGGAACGGGGCGGTCCCGCTTTGGGTGGAGGACGGTTTGATGCTGACCTGAAATGCGAGCTCGTACTTGGGGGAAGAAATACCGACTCCCTGGGGAATCGTGCCGAGGGCCCAGATAACCTGAGAGGTACCCTTGTTAAATGTGGGCTCCGGCTGACCGGCGCCGACACTTGAAACATTTTTCCAGGTCACCCCCTGGGGCAGGGTTGCGGTAACCTTTGCGCCGGAGAGAGTGTTGCCGGGATTGGTGATCCTCCAGTGAACGGTGAAAACCGTTTCCTGGGCTACCGCGGGCGGCAATGGACCGGAGGCTCCGAATGCGGGGTCACTATAATACAGCGACTGGTCGACGATGGGCTGGCTGGTGATCTTGGTCACGAGATCATTCTGGGCATTGATCTGCTGGGCATCGATCGTGTCGGGGATATTTTCGGTCATAAGTTGCGCCGTCGCATGCACGAACAGATTTCCCGATCCGGCATTAGCGGCTCCGGGCTTGAGCTTCACTGAAAAGACCGCACTGCCGTTCTGATTCGGTCTCAAATTATCGAAAGCCGGGATAATCGTTGAATTCCATGTGATCGTCCGGCTTGAAGAATCGAAGAATGCCCCCCGGGTATCCATGCTCGAGAAATCATACATCGCACCATCCAGACGCACCGAGAGCGTCAATCCGCTTAAGGTCACATTCGAGTCATTCTGATAATCAACGGTGTACTGAAGAGTATCGCCGGCATGAGATATATAGTTGGAGCTGTCGTTCACATTTAAAGAAACGTGCAGAAGCGGAGACGCGATAATGGTGGTCGCCGCCGCCTTCTCGTAATCGATATAGGCCCCGTTTATATTACGCTTCAACGTAGCGGTCACCTGTTTGGAATCTCCCTGGTTGCCGTTTAGTACGCCGTCTATCTGAATGCGGCCGCCTTCGCCCTTCTTTATGGTCTTGAGCGACCAGGTGGCCTGGCCCTGCGATGGCGCCGGAGAAAATTTGCGCGGATCAAATCCGTCGGGGTAGGTGAATGCCAGCTGAAGATCGGAAATGTCGTTATTTGATTGGTTCCGATAGTCAAGTATATATGAGATGTTTTGACCGTTCACCGCATTGGGCGGTGCGACCATCGTCAGACTGACCGGAAGATTGGTGATCGTCGTTGAGATATCGGCGGTCTTCTGGAACGGTGACTTCAGATTTCCGGCATCGAATGCCAAAGAAGCTTTAGCCATTTTGATATTGCCCTTGTCGCCGATAAGAAAGGCGTGGAACTCCTTCTGCTGGGACTGCCCGGGATTCAGCGTGTCTTCGTCCACGGTTTCATGTCCGGTCGAATTATTTACGACCTGACCGTTCTGCAGGATCACTGAGCTGTCAGGATATGTGAATATCAGATGGATATGCTGGAGGGTGATCTTGGTCGTATTCGCGTACGTCACCTTATATACGACCTCATCACCCACTGATGCCTGGGTCGGACCCTCGATCTTGAGAGTAACCTGACTTTCGTTGAATGACGGACTGCCGAACCAAAACAGCAGCAGACTTACAACGAACAGGCCGATAGCCGTTACAATAAGCCACTTTAAAACAGTATTGGACATATGTTCATTTTAACACAGAGTACAGAAAAACTAACGAGTTGAGCTTTTTGCCTACCGTATACTCAAAAAACGTATCGATGGCTCCGTGATAGGCGCTACTCGCCGTGCTTGAGCCTGTCAGGAGGCTGAGGTCGCGCTTGTCAAACATCACCCCGCGGCCCGATGCCAGGAAACATTCGCCGCAGACCACGCCGCCCAGCTCAGGATTCAAGGCAACCATCTTTTCCGGGCCCGATAATACGTCCTGAGAACATACTACGCACCGGCTCACCTGGGGCGCATATCCCAATACGTCTAGGAACCGTGTTTGATACGCCCGGAACTTCGCCACGAGCTGGTTATCCGCGGAGCTATTGATATCGGCCAGGATCTTCTTCAGAAATTCCCAGAGCTTGGGATCTTTCTCATTCTCAAATGATATCTTATCGACAACTTCAGTGAAGAACTGAACTGCGGCAAGCTTACGCAGAGAACTCTTGATACCGGGGAACTGATCGATCATTTGAGCCGAGGCGATGATAGGCAGCGCCCGGCCATTCACGAGTTCAAACTCAACCAGATTTAACGTCTCCAAATGCATCGACTGAATAGATGTCGGGCGGTATATTCCCCTCGCAATCGCGCGCAATGTGCCGAAATCTTCCGAGTACATGGAGATAAGCTGGTCAAATTCATTGGCCGGCGTCTTTTTGATGATGATGGCTTTCGTTCTCATATAAGCTTACGCTCTGTAAGAAAGTCTCTGACTTTTCGGAATATCTTTTCATGGCCTTTCGCGTTCGGATGAAGGCCGTCATCAAAATCGTCATCACCGAGGATCCCGAGATCGATGACCGGCACATTATTTTTTTTGCAGACATCATCCATGATCTCGCTGTATTTTCTCATGTTCTCGTTCGTGTAGTAGATATCGATCCACGATACCGGCATGGTTTTCGATTCATCGCAGTTCTTGAGGTCCATAAAAATAATGTCCTTGGTGATAGTCCGGGCCCGCCTGATTATTTCTTCAAGATTTTTCCTGAACTGATCGGGCAGGACCATGAAGTTGCCGGGAGTATGTTCATACGATGCGTCATTGCCGCCGGTCTGGAATATCAAAACATCGGCACTCCTGATCTTTGCCTCGGCTTCAAAGCGGGCCAGGATCGTCTCGGTCGTGCCTCCGGAAATGCTTTGGTTAAATATCTCTATGTAGTCCTCTCCTCCATGTTCGGCCAAATAGAACCAGAGACGGCTCACCCATCCGCCCTTCTCCCTGTCCCAAGCTCCCCAGGCGGTACTGTCCCCAAAGACGCAAATGCTTTTCTCCATGATCTATTTTTTGATGCCCAGCCAGATGATTTTGCCCGGAGCCAGTTCTGTCTCCTTCTCGATGTCGTAGGCCTTTGAATCTTTCGGCTGCTGTTCCAATGTTTTTAACAGCGTGTCCCGTTTTATCTCTTCGCTCCAGGTGGCCAAGGCCTGTACGATATCCGGACTGTCGCTGTGCCAGTGGGCGAACACTAAGTCATCCATACGATACTTGGCCTCTTTGCGCATATCCTGGATCTGGCGCATCAGTTCGCGGGCATATCCTTCCTGGATGAGCGCAGGCGTCATCTCCACATCAAGTACCAACTCATGTTCCTGACTTTTATCATATTTTATCTGTTTGATGTTCAGCTCATCTTTGATCAATGATTCCAGGTCCTTGCTCAGCTTATCCCGCTTCAAGGAGATCAGCCTCAGGGGCTGCCGGACCTTGAGCTGTTTCTCTTTGCGCTGAGCCAGGCCCATGGCGATGACGTCTTTGACCTGCGCCATCTCACTCTCAAGATTTTCATTCAGATATTTCTTCGCCGGCTTTGGCCAGTCGGTCAAATGAACGCTCTCTCCTTCGCCGCCAAGCCGGCGATACATGTCCTCGGCCATGAACGGCACGAACGGCGCCAGCAGTTTTGAAGTTTCAAGAAGTATCAACCGAAGCAGCGGCAGAGCTTCTTTGCGTTTGCGGGAACGGCGCACCCACCAGTTCGACAGATCTTCCGTGACGAAATTTTCTATAGCCCGGACCGCTGTGACGACATCGTACTGTTCAAGTCGTGTAGAAACATCTGCTATCAACCGATGGAGCCGCGACAATATCCATTTATCCAGAACGGTAAGTTTAGCCGGAGCGGTCTTTGCCGTACTGACCGCGTACAACTCGTAGAAACGGATGCAGTTCTGGAGTGTGAACACGAATCCTTTCAGTTTGGCCTCGATCTCTTTAGCAATGATCGCCTTGCCCTCCCCGGCGGCCACGGAAGAGAACAGATACCAGCGCAGCACATCGGCTCCGTACGTATCCATAAGTTCCATGACCGGCACGAAATTCTTTTTGGACTTGGACATTTTCTGACCCTTCTCATCAAGCGTGTGGCCGAGAACCATCACATTCTTATACGGAGCGGAGTAGCCGAGCGAGGTTGCGATCGCCAGCAAAGTCCAAAACCAGCCGCGGGTCTGGTCTATCGCTTCAACGATGAAATCGGCCGGGAACTGATTTTTGAACATCGGCTTATTCTCGAACGGGTAGTGCCACTGAGCAAACGGCATCGCGCCGGAATCGAACCAGACATCGATAAGGTCCGGGATCTTCCTCATTTTTGATTTGCACTTAGGGCACTTGATGACAACGCTGTCGATATATGGCCGATGGAGGTCCAGTTCACCTGTTTCATTGCGCGGGATCTTCCGCCAAGTGATTTTCTTGAGTTCGCCCAGTGTCGGATACCACTGGTACGGGTTGTCTTTCTCGAGTATTTGAGCGGCGGTCGAACCATTGCCAACAGCATTGAGAAGCCAGAGCGGGTCACCATGGCTGACGATGAGTATCTTCTTATTACGGTATTTTGACTCCATCTCGGTCATGAAATCCATCAGGCGCAGGCGGACATCGGTCCAGCTTTCTCCGTCCGGCTCTTTTGTGTCCATGGTCCGCGGCCCGTTAAGGCCCGGGCATAATGCGTGGGGTTTTCCTTCGCAGCCGGTGCCGCAGTTAAGTTCAACCAGGCGCTCATCGGTATTTATGTCCCGATGCAGGACCTTGGCCGCTATTTTCGCGGTCTCCTGGGTGCGTGTGAACGGCGAAGCATATATCAGGTCAACGCCGTCCAACTGCAAGAGCCGGAGTGAGCGTTCAACCATTGCCTGGCCGTCAGGGGTCAAATGATATGTGTCGTGCTTAAGTTGAGAGTTAATGATGCCGTCGGTCATTTCGTTGCGGGTCGTACCGCCATGGCGAAGCAGATAATATGTGTTCTTCGGACCGACCGAAAGCTTCTCGAGTTCTTTGACAGAATAGTGACCTTGTTGTCGCATTGGTCGCACTCCCAGATCGGCAACGGCGTACCCCAATAGCGTTCCCGGGACAATGCCCAGTCCTTCCCCTCTCTGATCCACTGGCCGAACCGGCCATCACGGATGTGCTCCGGGATCCAATTGACCGAAGCATTATTGGCCAGGAGTTCTTTATTGACGGCTGACGTCTTAATGAACCAGGAGGTCTTGGCGTAATACAATAAAGGCGTGCCGCAGCGCCAGCAGAACGGATAGTCATGCTCATAATCCTCGGACTTCAGAAGCAGGCCCTTCTCTTCTAATTTTTTGACAATAAAATCCTCGGTCGCTTTGGCCTTCACATACTTTCCCTCAAGGTCGGTTCCGGCTGCCGCTATGAATTTCCCGGCCTCATTGACGGTGTGGAATTTAGGCAATCCCAGTTTTGTTCCGAGATTGTAGTCGTCCTCGCCGTACATTACCGCGGTATGGACCACTCCGGTGCCGTCATGAGTCGAAACAAAATCAGCGGCATACACTTTGTATGAATTCTCCGATTGCAGTTCGGGCACATCAAACAGCGGCTCATACGAAAGGCCGACGAGTTCACCGCCTGAAACTTCTTTTTCTGTCGTGAATCCCCCGTCGAGAACTTTTTCGGCCAGGTCTTTTGCAAGAATATACGTCTGCCCGTCTTTCCTGGCGTAGACGTAACGGATATCCGCCCCGACAGCGAGAGCGACATTGCCGGGCAATGTCCACGGGGTTGTGGTCCACGCGAGAATGTAAGTATCTTTTTGTCCGACGATTTTGAATTTTAGATAAACAGACCGTTCGGTGACTTTTTTATAACCCTGGGAAACTTCGTGGGCCGAGAGCGGCGTGCCGCAGCGCGTGCAAAACGGCACCACCTTGTGGGCCTGAAACAGTAGTCCCTTGTTCCACATCTGCTGGAGGATATACCAGACGGACTCCATGTAGCTGTTCTCATATGTGACGTACGGATGGTCGAGGTCCAGCCAAAATCCCATCTGCCGGGTCATGTCCTCCCAATCTTTTTTGTATTTCCAAACGCTCTCTTTGGCCTTCCGGTTGAACTTGGCGATGCCGTACTCTTCTATCTGCTTTTTGTTGGTGAAGCCAAGCTCTTTCTCAACTTCTATCTCCACAGGCAATCCGTGAGTGTCCCAGCCGGCTTTTCGGAGGACAAAAAAACCGCCCATGGTCTTATACCGTCCGTAGAGGTCTTTGTAGACCCGGGTCAGGAAGTGACCGATATGCGGTTTGCCATTGGCGGTCGGCGGGCCTTCCCAGAACACAAAACGTTTCGCCTTACGGCGCTGTTCAAGAGATTTCTCGAAAATCGTGTGGTCGTCCCAGAAATGCCGGACAGCCGTCTCTGTTTTCTTGAAGTCGTACATCCGGACTGAATAATAGCATGAAAAGTGCCATTTTCCAATCAAAAAAGCCGCTGAAAGCGGCTGGCTAGTCGGGCACCCGGCTGAGCACCGTCATGCCGGCGAACATCACGACCAATTGCATCGCAATACCCCATCCCATCGGAAGCGACGGATACGTGGTGTGGCAGTACTTATGGAACTGGTTAAGCTGCCATAACAGGGTCGGCATGCCATGGCGGAATACCAGCTGCGAACCGATGAGGATGCAATCCGGTAATGCGCCGCCGAAGGCGGCGAGGCCGATGAGCACATTACGCCTCACGTTAACCGGGCTACAACCGAACAGGAAGATCAGGAACGAAGTAACCAATACCTCCGGCACAAGGATGGCGTACAGCGGAAGCTGGAATATCGTCAGCCCATCGTATTCGGAGTGTGGTACGGAATCAAGCAGGAAGTGCGTAGCGATCCCAATGATGAACGCGATATTACATGCGAACCAAGACGGCCACGACCGGGAACCGCGATACATGGCAACCCCGCCGGCTCCGCCCATGATCAGGTGAGTTGAGGCAAACACCTTACTTGTTAAAGAATGTGCTTACTCTAGAGAACTTTTTCAAAAAAATCAAATCCGCTCGAGGGTTTGGATGCCGAGGAGTTTAAGACCATCCGCTAAATTATCGGACGCGATTTTTATCAGACGCAAGCGCGCGTTCTTCTTATCTGTATCCTTTTCATCAAGCACCCGAACACTTTCGTAGAAACGGTTCAGGAGTGCCGCAAGCTCGTACAAGTATAAAGCCAAGCCGGTCAGCGCGTTGACCTGAGTGCATTCGATCAAAATATCCCAATATTTATTTACGTGATGCTCGATCAACTTCCCTTCAGGATCAAGGCCGAGAGGCAATGACGTCGGCCGGTCTCCTGTTCCGGCTTTCGACAGAATATTGGCAAATCGGGCATAGGTATATTGAAGGTACGGCCCGCTATTGCCGGCAAAATCCAGCATGGAGTCCCAATCGAACTTAATGTCCGTGTGCGGATGCTGTTTAAGGTCGTTATACTTCAGGCCGCCTAGTGCGATGACGCGGGCTATCTCTTCGGGATTTTTAGCATCAGGATTTTTTTCTTTCACTACCTTTAAAGCTTTGGCTTCGGCTTCTCTAAGAACATCCTCGAGCAACACAACCTTCCCTTCCCGGGTAGCCAGTTTTTTCCCATCTTCTCCGAGAACCATGCCGAACTTTACATGCTCCAGTTCCGCACTGTTCCATCCGAGCTTCTTTGCAACTGCGAACAGTTGCTCAAAGTGGAGTGCCTGTTGGTTTGCAACCACATACAGAATCTTCGCAGGTTGATAGTTTTGGATACGATCTTCGAGGCTGGCGAGGTCACGGGTCATATAAAGCGTCGCACCATCAGACTTACGCAACAGTGCCGGCGCCAAATTATCCAGTTCAATGATCAGCGCCCCCTCGCTCTCTTTGGCAACTCCTTTTTGCTCGAGTTCAGCGATCAAGGGTTTAAGCCTAGGCTCATAGTCACTCTCACCTTTTCTCACCATATCAGAATCTGGAACCCCTAACTCTTTAAAAATTCGAGACAGCTCCCTGAGGCTTTCTTTCTTATCTCTTTCCCAAATTACTTTATTTTCCGAATCTCCTTCTTCAAGTTTTTTGAATTCTTCTCTAGCTTTATCCTCAAGTCCTGGATTTAATTTCGTGTCTTCGTGAAATTTCACATAGGCTTTCGCAGAGGTGTTTATATCGCTAACATAAATTTCGCTGAGGGGTTTTCCTGAATCCTCAAGTTCTTTTTTTATCTGAACAATTACTTTCCCATATTGCGTACCCCAATCACCGATGAAATTCCAGCGTGTGACATCATAGCCGAGTTTCTCATAGACATTCGCCAGGGCATCGCCGATGATGGTCGAGCGTAAGTGGCCGATATGCATCGGTTTGGCGATATTGGGCGATGAATATTCAACGATGACTTTTTTCTGCCCGCCGATATTTACCGCTTCCACTGAACTAAACTGCTTCTCAAGAAATTCCGGCTTTAAAAAGAAGTTCAAAAAACCATTCGGAGCGACTTTGATCTCGGCGATGGCATTCATCTCGTCCGTTTCGAGCTCAAGCTTCAACGCGTTAGCGACATCAACCGGGCGCTTGCCTTCACGCTTAGCAAGCACAAAAGCAAGGTTGGTCGAGTAATCCCCGAGTTTGGGATCCGGCGGAGTCAGAACGTCAAAAGAAACGCCGTCAGAGGCGGTCGCAATTTGCCCGTTCAAAAACCTTTTTGTAGTCTCTGTCATTACTGAAAGTATAGCGTTCTATCATGAAAAAGAAAAATCCGGGGTTAGATCCCGGATCGTTTCACGGCGATGACGTTTACAAACTTCATCCCCGTGAGTTTTCCCAATTTACTTACCACAGGACCGATGAGCTTCGGATCCTTCAGTGCCTTGCTGACCTCGGGCATCTTCTGAAGTTCCTTGGCGATCATCCGGCGCAAGCGCTTTGAGTACGCCCCGACAAAGAACTGCTTTTCCTTCGTTTCGCCGAGCGGTATCTCGGTAAAATCTCCGTTCAGGAAGATCTGATGGATGACCTGGCGATGCATATCGTAGATAAGCATCTCACTGGCTGTGGCCTGCGGGCTGTCCATGTCTTCGATCGTCCAGCGAAGGTAGTTGCTCATCATATCCACGACCAGGCGGGCGTGAACATCATCCTCCGAATACGCACTCTGAATGCTCATGCAGACGGCACGGAAGACGCTTGTCATCTCTTCGGTATCCTTGTTGGTTTCGCCGATGATGATGCCGCCGAAGTTCTCGTTCTGCTGAACGCGGACCGGCGAGACTTTCGATGCGGCTACGAAACACAGGCCGTCTTTGGTGACCACAAAAGCAGCAAACGCGTTCGAGAGCCGCTGCTCCGCTTCGACTTTCTTAATTATGAATTCTTCGAGAAGTCCCAGACGAAGCTTCATGACTTCAGCTCCTCAACTAAGCCTGCGACGACCGGCTTGAGAACATCCTCGTCGATGAATTCGAATCCATTTTTGTAGGTGATCTTGGCCACTGACGGAAGTGCGGTCCGAAGATCAGAGCTTCCGGAATCTCGCAGACCCGCTTGCCTGATGGCTCTCAGTGCGAGTTCGATCGCTGCTTTCTCCTTGAATGAGCCGGCTTTCAGCTGCCGCTGTTCCTGGTCAAGGCGCGCGATCGCCTGATCGCTGCCCGATCCTACAGAACTGTAGGGATACTCCAGTACGGCACCGTCTACGAATATTCCGTAGATGCTCGCGCCCTCATGGTCAATGCCGGCGATGAGCGAATGAGCCTCAAGGCCCCAGGGACACACATACAAGGAGTAATCCCTGATCATATTGGAGATGTAGTTCACCTGTCCGCGGACAGACAAGGGATGCCGTGCACGGGACCTGAAGGAACTGTTTATCAGTTCCAGTTCGTGAAGAACCAACTGGATATGGGCAACGGCGCCTGCGGCACCAAAGCCGGTATGTACAGCGACTTCGTGTATCTTCATGGCTTCCAGGTTATCAATGAAGAAATATCCGCCTGAAGTTTTGCGATCGGCGGCCATGATGAGGCCGTCTTTGTACCGGAAGGCCACGACGGTGGTCCCGGACTGAGCAACGGTGTTGATCTTCTGGCCATGCACTACGCCGGGGGCCCGAACCGGAGAAGGAAATATCGAGCTGAACGCCCGTTCAATTAACTCTCTACGCATTGTGAAAGTTCAGATGCCGCTACGATACCACGCAGAGAGCCAAAGTCAAAGATAAAATCGCCAGAGCTTATGCTTCCACGGACCGGCATAATCGATGCCGATGCGCGGCGAGCGCTTGATCGCGCTCGCCGCGACCCTCACTCCCCGGTCTTCTACCCAGAGTTTGTCGCCCGATGTGACATCCGCACCGTTGAGCTTCTTATCTATCTTTAACTCCCGGCACAGTTTGCCCGGTCCATCGGCATTGGGATGCTCGACCGCACGGATAAGTACCGCCGCCGGATAACCGTCTTTCTCGGTCACGATATTCAGGCAATGATACATCCCGTATACAAGGTAGACGTAGGCATGCCCGGGCGGACCGAACATGACCCGTGTCCGCGGCGTGAGGCCCTTCGATGCATGGCAGGCTTTATCATGAGGGCCGCAATATGCTTCCGTTTCAATGATCTTTGCGGCGATGACCGTGCCTCCGGACCTGCGGATGAGAAACTTGCCAAGCAGCTCTCTGGCCACGATAAGCGTCTTTCTTTGGAAGAATTTTCTGCCTAGTTTTTTCCTCATGTTGTGCTACTATATTAGCTATGGAAACCATGAATAGCAACCAGTATGATTCACTGCCGATCGAAGCCGTTAAAAAGGTTTCCCCGGCCGTCGTCAGCATCGTCATCTCGAAGTTTTTACCGACAATCAAACAGGGTCAAGTCCCTTTCGGACCTTTTGGACCCTTTCCAAACCCATTCTCATTTGGCGAACAGCCCGGATTCGGCGGCGATAAGGAAAAGGTCAAGGTAGGCGGCGGGTCGGGCTTTATCGTTCATCCTGATGGTCTGATACTGACCAACAAGCATGTTGTTTTTGATACCGACGCTGAATATACCGTTATCGATAACGACGGCAAGGAGTATCCGGCCAAAGTCGTGGCCCGCGATCCCGTCACTGATATCGCCGTTGTTAAAATAGAGGCCAAGAATATGCCGACCGTGCAACTGGGCAACTCCAAAAAACTCGAGCTCGGCCAGACTGTGCTTGCCATCGGCAATGCCCTGGGCATGTTCAAGAACAGCGTCTCAAAGGGCATCATCTCCGGACTGTCCCGGACCATTTCTGCCGCCCTGGGAACCGCCGGTGAGATGGAGCACCTCCGCGGCGTGCTTCAGACCGATGTTTCCATCAACCAGGGCAACTCCGGCGGACCGCTTATCAGTCTCGACGGCGAAGCCGTCGGCATCAATACGGCCATCATTTACGGAGCGCAGAACATCGGATTCGCACTCCCCATCAATTGGGCCAAGCAGGACCTGGAAGACATCATCAAATACGGACGCATTATAAAGCCGTTCTTGGGGCTGCTCTATGTCATGCTGAACAATAAATACCGGAACCAATACGGCCTGTCCCGCGATCGCGGGGCGCTCGTAATCCGCGATCACCGGCCGAACTCCGTCGCAGTTGTGGCAGGTTCCCCTGCCGACCGGGCCGGCATCAAAGAAAATGACATCATCACTCATGTGGACGGCCAGGAGCTGACCGAGGACGCGGACCTTTCGGAAGAGTTGCAAAAATTAAAGGTCGGGGATCAGATAGAGATGACGGTCCTCCGCAACGGTAAGGAGATAAAAGCAAGAACGGTTTTAGAAGAAAGAAAATAAACCGACACACTTATCATGAGCAAATCAGAGATACCGCCAGGAGCCAAGGATATCAATGAGGTCGCGGCAGAATTCAGGGAGGCCGATCAGTTCACGCTCGACGACCTGGCTGTCGGCAGAAAACTTGAGATCAAAACTCACAGCAGAACATATACGCTTGAGCGCAGAGAAGACGGCTTCTATATTTCCGGTCATCCGACATTCTGCCCCGAGCCGACCAAGGCATATATCGCCGGCTCAACTGCCGGCGGCTTGGCTATCAGTCCGGGCAAGATCATTATCGGCGGTTACCTTGAGTTCACCACTCCTGATCGCGGCCGGCCAATCACTACATCTGAGATCGAAGAATTCCAAGAGCTTTGAATAACGAAAAGCCCCGCCGCATTATCGGCGGGGCTTTTCTAATTCCGAGAATCTGATATTCTATCGCACAAGCACCTTTACCTATGAGTTCACCCGGCTCTGTTGAACATCAGAAGTCCTCCATCGGTGTTCGTGAGATCGTTTATGCGGTCATGGAGTTCCATCACGAAAAAGCCCTGGCAGAGCGGCGCGGCCTGGCCCTTTTCCCGACCTACAGCAACGCCATCTGGCATAATTTCTTGTACCATCTCCGGAAGAACACCGGCAATCAACATCCGGAGCTCATCGCAATGGTCGGTGAATTCGACTGGGACGGTCCGTTCCCGGAGAACCGGCATGCCCGTGAGGCCCTGCCGATGTTCGCGACCTTCTTCTGCGCCCACGTGCCCGATCCGCCCGAACACATGGTTCTCTGGACCAAGTGCCCCAATCCGTTCCGGGAAATCCCCGAACTGGCCGAAGTTCACGCCGCGGTCATGCTCGAGGCCGAAAAATACTACGGCCTCGTCACGATCCATCCCCTCCCGTTCTGAGGGGATTTTAAATTCCTCAGTTTTTCGGGTAAGATACTGACATAATGTCTGAATACGCAACCAACCCAAAAGCCGGTTTTGACTACGAGATACTCGAAACGCTCGAGGCCGGTTTGGTATTGAAAGGGTATGAAGCCAAGGCCATCAAGACCGGCAAAGCATCCATCAAGGGTTCGTATGTGAAGATCCTGAACGGCATCCCCCAGCTTATCGGGGCGATCATTGCGCCTTACCAGCCCAAGAACACACCTGAAACATACGACCCCCAGCAGACCCGGAAAATATTGCTGTCAAAGAAAGAGATCGCGACATTGGTCGGCCTCTCGCAATCGCAGGGCCTCACGCTCATTCCTCTCAAGCTCTATGACCATCACCGGAAAATAAAACTGCTCATCGGCATCGCGCGCGGCAAGAAAAAATACGATAAGCGCGAAAGTATCAGAAAAAAAGACGTTGCCCGAAGAGAGCAACGTGGACTTACAGAAGATTAGGGTTTTCGGTGCAGGACCAATTCTCTGATTACGGGACCGCCGTCGGCTTCCATGACCAGGCGGCAGGTTAATTCTCCCTTGACCTGGTCCAGGGTCAGACCTTGAATGACCGGCATTGCGGCGAGGCTGCCCTGGCTCCACATATCGGCGGCCAGCTTCCACTGGGGACCTATCTTCAGGGCGTATCGCCTGGCGGTGGCATCACCGTACCAGAGCATGAACTCTTCATACTGGCCGATATCAGCGGCCCAATAAGAGCTGACGACCACGTAGAGACCATTCTCGGTATTTTGATAACCGGTGTCCACAACTTTGAACTGGAGCTGTAATGCCCAGCTCTCGGCGGGATTGCCGAGGGTTTGGCCGAACGAAGCCTCCTGCTGTCCGACAGGCTTCCATGGCGCTTTATAAAAATCCGGTACCGTCTCGGCAATGAGGACCTGCATCGCGTTGGGCGATCGTTCTTGTGCGAACGAAGGTAGCGCGAGCGCTACGAATCCGACAAGGATCATCGCTACTCGGAACAGCTTCATCATGATGTGTAGGAACTTACCGAAACTGTAGTCCTTTTACCTGTTCTTTACCAGAGCAAACAAAAAACGGCTTACGCCGTTGTCGCCAACGCCAGAAGCACGTTCTGGAAACTTTTTCCCTTGGTCGACCTGACCTCTTCCGGATTCGCAATCACGATCCGTTTTTTCTGGCTCATCATGAAAGCAAAGGTCATGCCGAAGTCGAATACCGAACCTTGGCTTTTCGGGTCGAACCAGATATGGATCTCATCGGCCTGGCTGACCGCCCGGCGATTATCCTGGCAGATATGAAGCCCGATGGGGTCGTTCTGGTCGGTGTCGCGGAACGGCCAATAAACCTCGGCGCCTGAGCGTTCCAACTTTTTCACGTAGGTCCCGATCTTCACGACGACCTCATCGGGAACATTGCGCACCGGACAGATCACAAAGATGCGGCGAGACTCTTTCGGCTGACCTGCCGAATGGGATGCCTTCTGTGACATAAAGAACTGTTTACGGCACCAGCATAGCAATCTTCGTTTTTAAAAACAATGAGGAAATAAAAAATGGGGCCGAAGCCCCATTGTCAGATCTTGCCGCCGCTCTTAAATATCTCTTTGAAAATGAGAAGATGCTGAACCTCGTTCGTCCCCTCGAAGATCGGATTGATCCTCGCATCGCGGTAGAGCCGCGATATCTCAGACTCGTCCATGTAGCCCATGCCGCCGTGGATCTGCAGGGCCGTGTCGATGACCCGCCCCGACATTTCCGAAGCGGTCAGCTTCACGATAGCTGATTCCAGACGGATGTCTTCTCCCCGGTCGGCCATGGCCGCCACGGGGTAGACACTGCTTTCCATCAGGAATATGTCCGAGCGCATTCTGGCGAAGTAAAACTGGATCACTTCGAACTCAAGCAGTTTCTTGCCCATCTGCGAACGCTGGCTCGCGTGCTCATACGCCAGTTGGAGGGCGCGCTTTGAAGCGCCGATGCACCCGGCCGCCAGACTCAAGCGGCCATAGTTCAGTGCGTTCATCGCGATCTTGAAACCCTGTCCCGGCCGGCCGAGAGTATTTTCATCAGGCACGACCATGTCGGTGAACTCCATCGACGTGGTCCGCGAAGCGCGGATGCCCATCTTGTGCTCGACCTTTGTCGTCTTGAATCCCGGGTAGTTCTTCTCGACGATGAATGCCGTGATGCCGTTGGCTCCCAAGTCCTTGTCGGTCTTGGCGAACACCACGATCACATCGGCGATGTCACCGTTGGAGATGAATTGTTTGGTGCCGTTGATTATCCACGAGTTCCCGCGTTTTTCGGCGGTAGACCGGATATTGGCAACGTCGGAACCCGCTTCGGCCTCGGTCAGCGCGAATGCACCGATCGCTTTACCCTCGGCGATGGCCCGCAGATATTTCTGTTTCTGGGCTTCTGAACCGTAGAGAGCAATGCAGCCGCCGGTAAGACCGACGCTGGCACCGACAAGCACGGCCATCGAACCGTGAACACGGCACAGTTCTTCCATCATCATGCAGTAGCCGGTCTTGCCAAGACCTGATCCGCCGTAGGTATCGGCAAATGGAACCCCGAACAGTTGGAGGTCCGCCATTTTCTGGAGAAGTTCCGGGAAAATATTCCCTGCCCGCTCCATCTCGTCAACCTTCGGTCTGATCTCGTTGTCGCAGAATTCCCTGAGCATCTGGCGCATGAGCGCGTATTCTTCGTCGAGCGCTCCGGGCTGGCTCTGAAGCGTTTCCGCTACGGTCGTGGGACCGGCAGCCGGTTCCCCTTCCACTTTTTGGAATTTCGGCGACCTCTTCTCCACATAAGCCGAGATGCCCTCAAGGCCGTCTGGCGAGAAAAGCTGTTGCAGAAAAACTTCCTGCTCAAGTGCAAGGGCATTGTCCAAGGAAAGGTCCCAGCCCTTGGTCACCGCATGTTTCAGCGCTTGAACAGCTGAACTGGCCTTGCCTTCTACTAACGCACTGAAACTGTCATCAGCAACGGGAACAAACACTGTCTCTGCCTTGGCCTGGACCATGTTGCCCGCTTCAAGCTGGCCGAGGAACGTTTTCACACCGGCGGCGAAATCGCCTTCGATGACGAAATCAACCAATCCTATTTCTTTAGCGGCTTTGCCGGTTTGGAGGGCCTTTTTACCGCCGAACAGGATCTTCACCGCATTCTTCGATCCGACCAGGCGTGGCAGACGCTGTGTTCCCCCGAGGCCGGGAATAATACCCAGTCCTATCTCGGGCAAGCCCAGCGTCGCATCGATCTTGGCGACCCGATATTTGCACGCCAGCGCAAGTTCCAATCCCCCGCCCAAACAATAGCCGTTGATAGCGGCGATAGTTGGCTTGGATGCTCCCTCGATACCGACCAGGACCACCTGCAGAGCCCGGATGGCTTCCAACGCCTTATCTTTTTCACCGGCTTTGGCCAACGAAAGGATCTCTTTGACATCGGCGCCGGCCGAGAAGAATGACTTGGGTTCACCGGTGACGATAATGGCTTTGACCTCGGCTTTCGCTTCGAGCCCCTCGACAGCTCGGCCGATCGCAAAGATCGTATCGCCCGTCAGAGTGTTTTGGTCATTGCTGTCGATAGTAACCACGCCCAGTCCGTTGCGAACTGACACGCGAACGAGTTCTTGTTTTTCAGACATTTTTTAAGAACAGATGCTCAAGATATAGCCCCGAAATGCCCCGACGTCAAGAAACAAAAACCCCGACCGAAGCCGGGGTGTCTCGTCTTACCAACTGCTGAAGAACGTCTCGGCACGGACGGCCATGCCCCGCAGAAGCGGACAGGCGCTGTCGCCAAGTGCCTCGGCCAGTCTGCCCAGCCCTACTTGGTCACCGTAATGGAGCGGACCGCCTTTGGCCTGCGGAAAGCCGAGGCCGAAGAGACAGCCGGTCTCGATGTCGTTGGCCGATGCGGTTGCGGTCTCCAGGGCCATAGCCGATTCATTGACCATGCTGTACATCATGTCCGTAAACGCCTGTACGGCATCGCCGGACGTACGTTCCGGAAAATTCTTTTCCAGAATCGCATCGAGGGGTTCGCTCCCGCTCTCGGAGTGGTCTCCTGGCCGTGCTTCAGCCGGCCCAGGAACTCTGTCGTAAAATCCGGCACCGGTCTTTTGACCAAGGCGTCCGGCGCTGACGAGTGCGTTTACCAGGCACGAAGGAGCGAACCGGTCACCATAGGCGCTGAACAGGATGTTCATTACCTCTTTCACGAGGTCTACGCCCATCATATCCAACAGGACGAACGGACCCATCGGCCAGCCGAATGCTTTCGCTTCGGCGTCGATGGCTTCCGGCTTCACGGTCGTTGTCTCCAACGCCCTGATGGCCGGCGTAAGATACGCTCCGAGCAGAACGTTCACCAGAAATCCCGGCCGGTCTTTGACCCGGATCGGCTTCTTGGCCAGTGTTTCCGCTGCAAAGACCTCGAGCGATTCAAGCGTCTCCGGAGAAGTGGCCTCGGCCGAGATGAGCTCGACCAAGGGCATTCTCGTCGGAGGGTTGAAGAAGTGCATACCCGCCAGCCGTTCCGGACGCGCAACGCCCTTGGAAAGTGACGTGATAGGTATCGAAGAAGTGTTCGACGTCAGAATGGCGTCGGGCAATAGCACTGCCAACTCGGCGAATATCTTCCGTTTCAGATTTACGTCCTCCGGCACCGCTTCAATGACGAGGTCTGCGTCGCAAAGGTCGTCATTGCTGGCGGTCGCCGTGCACAGCATCTTCAGCTGTTCGGCACGGGAGGCATTTATCTTGCCCCGCTCGAGCCAGCCGTCAATGCGCTGGTCCAACCGTCCCCGCAAGCGCTCTGCCAACTCGGCATTGACCTCTTTGATCACTACCGGCATATCCTGCCGGGCGATCAGTGCCGCGAGGTCCGCACCCATGGTGCCGCCGCCGATAACCGCAACTTTGTAGATGTTTTTCATTGACGGGCTCCCGTATGCAGGTTCTTGATGACCAGAGCGCCACCTTGTCCGCCGCCGATGCACATCGAGACCACGCCGTACTCTTTGCCGGTGTCTTTGAGCATTGCAATGAGCTTGGCGACCAGAATGGCTCCGGTCGCTCCGACCGGATGGCCGAGCGCGATGGCACCGCCCCAGGCATTCAGTTTTTCCGATGGAATGCTCAGATAACGCTGGCATGCGAGAACCTGGGCCGCAAAGGCCTCGTTGATCTCGAAGTAGTCAACCTGTTTGAGCGTCACCTGCGCGTTCCATAACGCCTTGGGTATCGCGTGGTACGGGCCCATGCCCATATACGACGGATCACAAGCCTCGAACGCATAGCCGAGTACTTCGGCTTCGGGTTCGATATTCCTCTGCTGTGCCTGGTCCAAGGTCAATGCCAGAAAAGAAGCCGCACCGTCGGAGAGACTGCAGCTGTTGCCGGCATGCACCGACCCGCCCTTCACGAAGAATGCTCTCTCCGGATACAGGGCGAGATGCTGTTTAGTCAACGCCTGATTGATGCCCTCGTCCTGAAAAACTTTCTTGCCCGCTATTTCGAGCGGCAGGATCTGCGAACGGAACTTTCCTTCCCGGGTTGCCCGGAACGCTTTTTGATGAGAGGCCGCCGCGAACTCGTCCTGGTCTTCCCGGGAGATCTCAAACCTCCGGGCGATATTCTCAGCCGTCTTGCCCATGAGCTCGCCGGTGACCGGATCGGTCAGGCCTTCCCAAATGGCGTCAACGAACTGGCCATGCTGGATGCCTTTGCCGAATCTCATGTCCCGCGAGAGATATGGGATGTTGGACATGCTCTCGGTGCCGCCGACCAAAATATTTTCAGCTTCTCCGGCGCCGATCATCTGACAGGCCGATACGAGCGCCTGAAGGCCGGAACCGCAGTTGCGTTGAACCGTGAATGCGGGAAGGCCGATGGGCATTCCTGCTTTCAATAGCGCCACACGGGCGATGTTCGGAGCGTCGGATGACTGTGCCACATTGCCCACGATGACCTGCTCAAGATACTCGGCATGGTTATTTGACCGATCCAAAGTTTCCTTGAAACACGGGACCAGCAGGTCGCATGCCGACTGACTGCTCAGGTTTCCGCGCGTCGCCCCGGCTTTGCCGATAGGCGTCCGGCAGGAACCCGCGATGACTATTCTTTTGTTCATTGAATTGTCAAAGAATGCCCCATAAATGTAGGCGCATGAAAGCCCTCCGTCAAGGTTACTTTTTGTTTGGCAAAGATTCTGATACACTCTCCCATAAGTGATTCTTAACAAGTGAGACAACGGCCCTTGGATTTCTGGGAAAACCGCAGACGCAACGCTAAGATCGCGTTCCTGCCTATCCCGCCCTTTTTTGACCGGGCCGGATTGCTTCTCTATCAAGCCGCGGACCTTTGGCACGAATGGGGCCTCAAACGCTCCAAGGAACTGAAGGAATGCGGGTACCTGATGATGGAAGGCGCACAAATGATGCGCCGGAACGGGCTCGGATGGCTCGGTTCTTCAGAAAAACTTGAAGAGGATGCCGGACACCTCCTGTCATCGTTCTGCTTTCATCGCCAAGAAGGCATTAAACTGAGGAAACCCGATGAAAAGGAGCCGCCGCGCTGTCCCGAAGCGGTCCCATACCTCGTCCATGCCGCATTCCTCATCATGGAACACTGCGTGCCGATGTTCAAAGTCATCGCCAAAGAAGAATACACTGAAGCCGGATGGGCGCCGAAGCTCTTCGGCATCATGGAGAAGCTCGCCGAATCCCCTTGCATCGGTTCCCGGCCGGTCATCACCGACGAAACTCTTCACGCCCTGGGAATTCAAGGCGTACTCCTGGAATGCCAGGGGCTGGCATACACCCAGGCGCACATCGAAGACAGCTACACGGAGAGCGCCGGAAAAAAGAAGAGGAAGAAAGCCTCCCGTTCCGACGAGGAGATCCATCGCATGGCGGCTGACATCGGAGTTGATTTCGATGTATTGAAAGACGTCCTTGAAACCGAGAGCTCTCCGTGGTGGAGGGAGTATGAGCGGTATGAGAAGGAGGCCATGGCCCGAAATGCCGGGCTGGTATTCTCCGGCGACGACGCGATCGACGAGATCATCAGACAGACCGTCAACGACGGCTATGTCGATTGCGGGTCGCATTACAAGTGCTACCGCGAGGAAACCCTGGCCGATTGCGAAGCGGTCATCAAGACCATCATCGCTTCAATGCTCGCATTTGAGGGCAAGGTAAGCGGCAGGCCAAAGCGCCTGACCGCACACGCATCCGCATAGGATGCGTTTTTAAATCAAAATTCCGCTATCGCGGATTTTTGATTTAACGCTGCTTAAGTTCCATCGCCCTGACCGTCTTGGTACTTAAGTAAAATGTAGCCAGAAATATGGCGGCCAGTACCTGATTGATCCAAAATAACATGTCCGGCCCGGCCTGTGCATATCCGGTGATCGTCTGGTACTCAAAGATGGCAAATCCGACCGCGGAGACGGCAAAGTCCAGTACCGGGGCGAATTCCGTAACGGGGTTGGTGAATGCCGCGGAGAATCCTATAACGAGGATGCCGAGCAATGATACAAGGGTCGGCACCGGCAGTTCTTCGTTGAAAAAGGGCAGGGTCAGCAACATTAAAAATGCGGCCATAATAAAGAGTTTTCGTATGGTATAGCCGTGGTAATGCACCAATGATGTGGAGTAGTAGCCTTGCATAATAACCATGTAATACTCCGGAAAATCTATGTTGTCAATACCCTGTAAGAACCCTGGATTGGATTAAAAAAACCGCTGAGAAACGGTTATGCGCACTTGCAGGTGCAGTAATGGTTCCATATCCAATCCACGATGTGGACACGCCTGGCGAGGTCTGTGGGCAGATCCAGCCCTTCGGTCCACTTGTCTATGTCCGCTCCGGCAAGAGAGAGCCGGCAGTCAATGAGGGCCTGCCTGTGGCTTGGCGCCGTGTTCACGAAATTTCTGACGGTCAGCTGGAACAGCTCGTTCTGCTGAGGCGTAGGAGGAGTGGGCTCGGAGAGTTCTTCCACGGTATCCATGAGTTTCCTGAAAGACCTGCCGCCAGATTACCATATCATTTCTTTTCCGCTACTCTGAAAAAATATGAATCCGATTGGCTGGCCTGATTGCCCGCCTGGGCCGGCATGAATATCTTGCGGTATTTGCCTGTGTCGGGAAATACGTACGGGTCGTCCAGGTCCTCTTCCGACTCGTAGCCGAGTTGTAGAAGTTCCATCTCGATCTCCGCCGCATTTTCGGGCGAAACATAAAAGGCGAAGATGGTATCCCCCGCTACCTCGATGCCATCCACCTGCCACAGCCCGCCCATACGCTCAACAACCCTCCGCATATCGCGCAGGGTTTTCTGGGTTACCTCTTTTCGCTCCAGTGTCGGAGATTCAAATGACATACCAATATGGTAGCATCGGCTCAAAACAAAACAACCACGCGAGGCGTGGTTGTTTTGTTTCTATCTGGTGGAGATGGGCGGAATTGAACCGCCGTCCAAAGATTCACTAAAACGACTTCTACTGAGATATCCGGTTTGTTGTTTCGCCGCGCATTAAGAAACCAGCAAAATAAGGCGCGACTAGTTCTTACTATGGTTCAAGAAGATCCGGAAGAACTACGGGTCCTCTTAGAGTTCGCTGATAACACCCCATGATCCGCTAGCGAGCATCGCGGTAGGATGGCTTACCTAAACGAAGTTAGGCGAAAGCGTAATTACTGGAAAAATTGCCAGTTATTATAGTTGGTCGAATATTTTCAGTGGGTAACGGCCGTCCACTCCCAGCGTCTGTTTTAGTTAAGAACCTATGTCGAGGCCTGTCATCCCCGTGCCTCTAATATACCAGAAAATAGGCTAAAAGTCAAAGTTGAGATTTCTCCCCCAAATAGTGTATCGTTACGGCACTGTTCCTTGCCTTGTGTCCGAAAGACTCCGAACCCCCGCTGGCCATTCCGTTTTCCATCCGCGTACTGCTGGTTTGGGTTATCCCCGCCTTGCTGTGCCTGATGATAGGATGGTGCCGGCGAGGCGGACCGTAGCGCCGGTCAACTCCTTTGACCGGGTTGCCCTGTGCGGCCTCGTATTCATTACCGCTGCTCTTGTCGGCTTCCGCCTATGGCCATATTTGGAACGACTATTCTGGTAGTCGTTTTTTAATTCAGCCAATCGTCCCATACCGGCGGATATGGCACCGATAGCGTGACCGACTCGCCGGAAGTGGCGGTCTGGAAGGACAACTCTGTGGCGCATAACGCGATAGAACCGTCAGACAGTGATCCCGGAGCTCCATACTTTACGTCCCCCATGACCGCATGGCCGATGGCCGAAAGCTGGGCCCTGATCTGATGGAATCTGCCCGTCTCAAGCTCTATACGGAGCAATGAATACGTTCCGTTGGAACTGACGGTTTCATAATGCAGAACTGAAAGATCTCCCCGAGGGTCGACTGCCGCTTTTTTAGCGGCCTCGTCTTTCAGTAGCTGATGCTCCAATGTGGCCGAACCTTGCCTCGGCTTTCCGAGTACCAGTGCGTGGTACGTCTTCTTGATAGTGTTGTCCCGGAACTGCCGGGACAAACGCGAGGCGCCCTTAGAGGTCTTGGCGAACAGGACGATGCCGCTGACCGGCCGATCAAGACGATGAATAAGGCCGACGAAAACATTTCCGGGTTTTTGGTACTTCTCTTTTAAATACTGCCTGACCTCGTCCAAGAGGTTCGGGTCGCCGGTTATGTCTCCCTGCACCAGCAGGCCGGCCGGCTTGAATACGGCGATGAGATGATTGTCTTCATAGATAATTTCGATCTTCACATTTGATTCGTTATGAATTTCATGGTATAACATTGGTGCTTCTTTCACAACTCACCATGAGAATAATCCGCATATCAATCGGGGTTTTGTTTCTGCTGATCGCGGCACTGGCGGTCAGGCAGGCTTTGAACCGGTCAGGTTCGCTGACCGGGCCGACTTTGCCCAAGACGGTAACGTCGCTTGGCGATGCCGACTACAGCTGGAACATGAAGACCTTGGACGGTCGGGATTTCTCCCTGACCGACGCGAAGGGCAAGGTCCTGATTCTGAATGAGTGGGCAACATGGTGCGGGCCGTGCAGGATGGAGATGCCAAGCTTGCAGAAGCTCTATGACAAGGTCGGAAACGACGCCGTTTTCGTTCTCGTTTCCGATGAACGGACGGAAACGGTGAAAAAGTTCGTCGAAGCAAACCACTACACCCTACCCATTTACATCTCCGACGATCAGCCGAAGGCATATGACACCGAGGGCATTCCGGCCACATTCGTCATTTCGCCCGACGGGAAGATAGTTCTCCGCGAATTGGGCGCGAGCGACTGGAATAGCAGGCCGGTCGTTTCCTTCCTGAAGAACCTGAACCGCCATTGATATGGGCGGTTTTTTAATTGACGGTTCTTTTTGTGCTATGCTGGGAGTAATAAAAAATAACACTGAACCATGAACGAATTCACTGCGAAAAAATTAGGCGAGGTGCTGGCATTCGCGAAAGTCGGGGAAGAAATTTTTGAGCGCGGGAGGCAGGCCCTGGCAACGATATTCACAGAAGCCGGCGTTAATCAGACGCTCCATGCTATCTCCGAGCATGCGGTTGCCATCGAAGACATGGCTCAGGACCTGGGCACCACTGACATCACTCTGCCGAAGTCCGAAAAGACCGCCGAAAAACTCCGCAAGATGCTGGAGCTGTATGTCGGCGAAGAATGGGATAACCCGACCGAACTTCTGGAATGGCACGGATTCTTTGAGGGGGCCGCGATCGTGCACTGGAAACTCGTTGAAGGCGCGGCCCAGGCGCTTGAGCATGTCGAGCTGAAAGCTCTGGCTAAGACCGGGGTTGAATTCCATGAAGCCCTATTGGCAAAAGTGTCTGAGAAGATAAAGGTGGTCGGCGGAAAGAAAGCGATGGAGTAACCGCTTACCGCTCTCGGCAAAGAGCCCGGGCCGTACGGCCCGGGCTCTTTGCATTTCTGAAGGATTATGCTAGAATAAACTCCGTCCGTTAGACATCCCATCAGTGGTAAAAAAACTATACACCAACAATCAGATACGCGCCGCCCAGGTCCAGGTGATCGCCGATGACGGCAAACAACTGGGAACCATGGATATCCGCGAAGCGTTACGCCTTGCCAAGGAGCAGGACCTTGACCTGGTAGAGGTCGGGCCGAACGTCCAGCCCCCGATCACCAAGATCATGGACTATGGCAAATATATTTACCAGAAAGAACGGCAGGAAAAAAAGTCCGGCGCAGCGAAGAATCAGCGGCAGGAGCTGAAAACGGTCCGGGTCGGATTCAAGACCGGCATTCATGATCTCCAGTTCAAGGCCAACCAGGTAGCAGAGTTTCTGAAAGAGGGCAATATCGTCAAAGTAGAGCTTACCTTGCGGGGACGCGAGAAAGGCCTGGCTCATATCGGCAGACAGAAATTAGAGCAATTTCTTGCTGTCATTCCTCAGGAGTTCACAGTCCAGGATCAGCCCAAGCGGGGGCCATTCGGCTGGATAACCACTATCGCTACTAAAAAGAAATAACCGAAAAATTCACCCACCCATGCCACATTCCGGAAAAACAAAAAAGGCGTTGATGAAGCGGATCAAGATCACATCAACGGGAAAGATCATGAAGCGACCACCCGGCCAGAACCATTTTAATGCAAAAGATTCCGGCAATGGCACCCGCTCCAAAAGGATCGGCAAACAGGGTCCATATGAACTGACCGATAAAGTTAAAGCTTTAATTTTCAACTAACATGACCAGAGTTAAACGAGGCACAACCGCCAACGCACGGCGCAAACGGCTCCTGAAACACACAAAGGGATTTTTGTGGACCCGCAAGAGCAAATACCGCCAAGCCAAGGAGGCGGTGCTTCATGCATGGAGCTTCCAGTTCGCCGACCGGAAGAAAAAGAAGCGAGAGTTCCGCAAGCTCTGGACCATCAAGATCAATGCCGCCACCCGCCAGTACGGAGTCAATTACTCAAGATTCATCAATCAGCTCCTCAAAGCCAACGTCGAGCTCGACCGCAAAGTGCTCGCCGACCTGGCCGAACACGAACCGAAAGTGTTCGAATACATCTTCAAGCAGGTCCAGTAAATAAAATCGGCTCCGACATATCGGGGCCGATTTTATTTGAAAATCCTCAAAAATCTGGTATGATATCGCCTAGACACACGATATGGCGCCATCGTCTAACGGTTAGGACAGCGGCTTTTCAAGCCGTCAATCGGAGTTCGATTCTCCGTGGCGCTGCCAGCTAACGCGTCGCCTCTTTGAGGCGACGCACCGCACTATGACCATCCTCGGCATTGAAACATCCTGCGATGAGACCGCCGTAGCGGTTCTCGACATCAAAAACCCGAACAACATTACGGTCCGGGCAAATATCGTTTCCTCCCAGGTAAAACTCCATGCCAAATTCGGGGGCGTAGTACCATCGCTCGCGGCCCGTGAACATACCAAAAATATCCGGCGCGTTTTTGATCTGGCCCTTAAAACCGCCGGCATCAGGGATTTTAAAAAAGAGGTCGACCTTATCGCGGTCACCCACGGACCCGGCCTCGGCCCGGCACTCCTGATCGGTATCGCCTTTGCCAAGTCGGTGGCCATGATATACAACAAACCTCTCATCGGCACCAATCACATGGAGGGTCACGTGTACTCCAACTGGATCGAGCAGGAAGAGCCCGTAAAAAATATCTTCCCCGCCCTGAATTTGATCGTATCGGGCGGCCACACCGAACTGGTACTCATGAACGACTTCAATAAATACAGGCTGGTCGGAGAAACAATGGACGATGCCATCGGTGAAGCATTTGATAAGGTCGCCCGCCTGCTCGGTCTCGGATATCCCGGCGGACCCGCAATTTCAAAAATTGCTATCGGCGGCGATAGTGCGCGCTTTCCCCTGCCAAGTCCGATGCTTAAATCGAAGAACTTTGATTTCAGCTACTCGGGATTGAAAACAGCGGTCTTGTATCTCCTTCGCGACCTCAAAGAAAAAGGTGCGGAGCTAGATGAACAAACGAAGGCTGACATCGCCGCATCGTTCCAGCATGCAGCCACCGAGGTCCTTGTCCAAAAAACTATCCGGGCGGCCAAAGAGTTTGAGGTTCGAACAATACTTCTTTCCGGAGGTGTTTCGGCAAACAAACTTCTCCGTGAACGGCTAGAGAAAGCCGCACATGACAATGATCTGAAATATCTCCAACCGAAGATGATGTATACCACCGACAATGCGGCGATGATCGCCCTGGCCGGATACTTTGCTTACCGGAAAAACAAAAAGACCGCCGTGTGGCGGTCCGTAGATATGCATGCGAACTTAGGATTCTAAATCCCGGGGGACATGCGAATCCGGCCTCGCCTTGAGCTTTTCAAGGTCTTCGATATGCAACGGTGCCGGCACCGGCAATGGATCTTGATACGGTGTCATATTCCGGCATCGCCACATGACCCGGATCATCTCAAGGGCTTGCCTCCAAGCCGCGGGATAGGCCCGCCCATCGTTCGCATAGAAGCGTTTGCTTCGCAGGTGGAGGTTCGCTCCGCACGACTGACACTTCAGATATGGATCGTGGCCGTGACAGTAGTCGCAATTCGTCTCGCCGCATTGCGAACAAATGAACCCATACCACATGAGGTGGCCGGTCCAGTCGGGCAATGTGAAGTACCCGAGCTCACGGATGGTATCCTCGGGATTGTTGGCCTTGCCCAGGAGCAGATAAACCACAAACACTCCCAGTAATCCGACCAGACCCTCGCGGACATTGGACCGAACTAACAATTCGATAGAGATGAGTGCGGTGACGGCAATCGCAATGATACCGACGACCCTTTGAATCAATTGGATGTTCTGACCCCGCCAGCACCGTTCGATCTTCTCGTGATGACCGGAGTAGATGAATCCTCTGCTCTCTACGGCCGTACACTTGACGCATCGGTGCGGTTTACGCGGAGCTAGATCATCTTCAGTGGCGGGAGATTCCACGCCATCTTTGACCCGTCTGGTGCCTTGCGAGTCAATGATCAGATAGTCGTAATCGTGACGATCACTTCGCTGATCGAGTTGTTCCGGGCTCATTTTTAAGCTACAATTACCTAGAACTTTTACCATTTACGGGAAAAATGTCAACCGAACTCCCGAAAGCTTATAACGCAGCCGATGTCGAAGACAAGATATACAAACTCTGGGAAGAGAGCGGCTTTTTTGATCCGGACAAACTACCCGGCGACCGGAAGGATATATTCAGCGTCGCACTCCCCCCGCCCAATGCCACGGGAACCCTCCACCTGGGCCATGCCCTCGAATACTCCTTACAGGATGCCGTAGTCCGTTACCACCGGATGAGGGGGGAGAAAACACTCTGGATCCCGGGCACCGATCACGCCGCTATCGCCACAAATACAAAAGTAGAGAAGATACTCATAAAAGAAGAGGGTAGAAACCGCCACGATATCGGCCGGGAGGCGTTCGTCAAGAAAGTCGAGGATTTCGTGGCGGACAGCCGGGGTACGATGCAGAAACAGATCCGCCAGATGGGAGCGTCTCTGGACTGGAGTCGGGAAGCATTCACGATGGATGCCGAACGCAATCTCGCTGTCCGGACCGCATTCAAGCGGATGTACGATGCCGGGCTGATCTACCGCGGCTATCGCGTCATCAATTGGGACCCCAAAGGTCAGACATCGGTTTCCGATGATGAGGTGCAACATCGGCCGGAGAAGGGCGTGCTATATACGTTCCGTTACTCAAAGGACTTCCCCGTTGAGATAGCCACGACTCGTCCCGAAACCAAGGTCGGTGATTCTGCGGTCGCGGTCCACCCGGATGACAAGCGCTATCAGAAATATATCGGCAAAGAGTACGGTGTTGAGTTTGCGGGTACCAGGCTCAAGGTCAAGATCGTAGCCGATCCCGGCGTCGACCCGGAATTCGGAACCGGCGCAGTCGGCGTTACCCCGATGCACAGCATGACTGACTGGGAAATTGCGGATCGACAGAACATCCCCGCCGAAGACCGTCATCAGGTTATTAATGAGTATGCCCGAATGACAGAAATCGCCGGACCGCTCGTCGCCGGAAAGAAAACGAAAGAGGCTCGCGATATCATTGTGCAATGGCTGAAAGAAAACGACCTGCTTTCGAAAGAAGAGCCGACCGAACTTAACATAAGCGTCGCTGAGCGGTCCGGCGGCGTCATTGAGCCCCTGCCGAAACTCCAATGGTTCATCACGGTCAATAAAGAGTTCACGATACCGAGATCATCCATCAAGGGTATCGAGGGCGGCTCCGAGACAACGCTTAAAGATGTTATGCGGGCCGCCGTCCAAAACGGACAGATCCGGATCATGCCCGACCGATTTGAGAAGATATATTTTCATTGGATAAACAACTTGCGCGACTGGAACATCAGCCGCCAACTTTGGTATGGCCACAGGATACCGGTATGGTACCGCGGGAAAGAGATCTATTGCGGCATTGATGCGCCAAAAGACTCGGGCTGGGAGCAAGACCCGGACACCCTCGACACATGGTTCTCGTCCGCGCTTTGGACGTTCTCAACGCTCGGCTGGCCCGATGAGAACTCACCGGACCTTCAAATGTATCATCCGACCACATTCATGAATCCGGGATATGAGATCCTGTTCTTCTGGGTCGCCCGGATGATACTCATGAGCGGATTCCTGCTCGGCGAGATCCCGTTTAAAACGGTGTACCTGCACGGGATCCTGCGCGATGCCCAGGGTCGGAAGTTCTCAAAATCCCTGGACAATGGTGTCGATCCAATCGATGTGATCAAACAGTACGGCACCGATGCCTTGCGCATGTCGGTAGTGGTCGGTATCGGCCCCGGAAATGACGGGAACTTCGACCTCAACAAGGTCAAGGCTTACAAGCATTTCGGCAATAAACTTTGGAATATCGCCCGCTTCGTATTGATGAGCGTCCCGGAGGATAGCTCGGGCATTATGAATTCCCAGCTGACCCCGGGAGACGAAAGAAGCCTTGCCGAACTGGGTACGGTTCTGGCCAGTATGACATCGCATATGGATCAGTACCGATTTTATCTTGCGGCCGAAGAGATCTATCACTATGTATGGCATACGTTTGCGGACAAGATCGTCGAAGAATCAAAAGCTCGCCTGGCTTCTGAAGACCCAGCCGCGAAAGCTTCGGCTCAGCGGATGCTTTTGGAGATATTGTCGACTTGCCTGAAGCTTCTCCATCCGTTCATGCCGTTCATAACAGAAGAGCTCTACTCAAAACTGCCGATATCCGGCAAGACCATGCTGCTTATAGAGAAATGGCCTGTTTAAGCCGGAATAAAAACACGGTATACTGGAGATGATGCCATTTAATAATACCGTACTCCTGGTCGTACTCGGACTGATACCCAGTTTTCTCTGGATGTCTTTCTTTATCAAAAAAGACGTTCATCCGGAACCGAAATCTCTCATAACGAAAGTATTCTTGATGGGGATCATCATCTCCCCGCTGGCGATCCTCTTTGAGTCCGGATTTACAAAAATCTCCGACTACCTTTCGATCAGCGTGTTCGCCGCCGATAGTCCGTCTTTCTTCCTCTGGGCGGCCTTCGTCGAAGAATTCATTAAATTCTATGCGGTGAGGATCGTCGCCCTTTCCAGTCCGGAATTCGATGAGCCGGTCGATGCCATGATCTATATGATGGTCGCGGCGCTCGGCTTCGCGGCGATAGAGAACATCCTTGTTCTGTTCAAAACCATACCGGACGGCGCCCAGGCCACACTGACCGTATGGACCCTCCGATCAATGGGAGCCACGCTGCTTCATGCCCTATCTTCAAGTCTGGTCGGCTACTTCTTGGCGATGGCATGGTTCTTCCGGGAACATCATAAAAAATTAGTGGTTATCGGGCTTGCATTAGCGACAATGTTCCACTTCACGTTCAACATGTTTCTGTCCAGTACGGATGATCGGGTAACCGGTCTGGCATACGCGACCGGCCTCCTGTTGGTTATGTCATTCCTTGTTTCTCTGTTATTTGATAAGATACGGGAAAGGCATGCTCAACGGTCAGCACAGCTTACCGGAACCGAGGAAAGCGATGTCACCACCGCCTAAGAGCATCGATCTAATATTTAGTATAAACTTATCAATCTATGGAAGACTTTTTTTCAGAGGATAACGATCGGACATACGGCGTTGAGCTTATCGCCAGCAAGAAAGAAACGAAGCCCGGAAATGAGGGCCACCTTACGGTTGACGTGTATCAAAATGAGGATGAGATCATCGTCCAATCTACAATCGCAGGCGCCAGCGCCGATGATATGGATATTTCGGTCACGACTGACATGGTGACCATAAAAGGCCGGCGGGAACCGGAAGAAAACATCAAGCCCTCGGATTACTTCCACCAGGAACTGTACTGGGGTCCTTTTTCTCGCGCTATCATATTGCCGGAAGACATCGATGCTGATGCCGCCAAAGCCAGCTACAAGAACGGTATCCTCACGATCCGGCTGCCCAAACTCGAAAAGAGCCGGACCAAGAAGATTAAAGTTTCAAGTTAGCCAGCGTGATCTCGTTATCCCAACGGTTCAAGTCATTAATATACCGGCTATCGATGACCGGTATATTTATAGTGGTGAGTTTTGCGGTCGGCTCCTGGGTATACGTCAGTTCTATTGCCCTCCCCCGCCCGGTTCAGCTCAAAGATTTCAGGGCTGCAATTCTGCAGGCGGGCAGCCATGATACAACCGTGACTATCGGGGACCAGAAATTCATCGTCACGAAGGCGCAGGTCGTCGAATGGACCGAAACCTATGTCCGGCTGTATTCGGGCAAAGACGACCTTCGATTCTCGCAAGGACTAGGCGCTTTCGTTGCGAATATCGGGGCATCGGTGGCTAAAGACCCGATAGATGCCCGCTTCACCATTCAGAATGGGAAAGCTCAGGTATTCGTGCCCGAACAGAGCGGCCAGCGTCTCAATATCGAAGCGGCGAGTTCTCAGCTGAACAGGGCGCTTCTTGCAAATGAATCCGAAGTTGTGCTGACGCTCGATACTGTGGAACCGGGGATCACGCTCGATAAAATAAACTCTCTCGGGATCTCCGGGAAGATCGCCACCGGCGAATCAGACTTTATCGGGTCGACCCGTAGCCGGATCCAGAATATAAAAGTTTCTTCCCAGCTATTCAATGGCGCGATCATCAAGCCCGGCGAGACTTTTTCGTTCAACGCCATTCTCGGCCCGGTGGACGAGACGGGCGGTTATCTGCCGGAAAAAGTCATCAAGAACCATGAGATCGCCTATGAGTACGGTGGTGGAATTTGCCAAGTATCAACCACCCTGTTCAGGGCGGCGATCTTGGCCGGCTTCCCGATCGTTGAACGCAAACCGCATGCGTTCCCCGTCCACTATTACGAACCGCAGGGCTTTGATGCAACTATCTATCCCGGAGTTTCGGACATGCGATTTGTAAATGACAGCCCGAACCATGTATTGATACAAACAAGAATGAAGGGAACCGAGCTTTATTTCGACCTATACGGAACCGACACCAAAAGGACGGTTACGGTTGACGGACCTCATCAGTACGACCGACGGACGGACGGTTCGATGAAAGCCTATTTTGTAAGAACTATCACCTACCCGGATGGTTCAAGCAAGGAAGAAAAATTCACCTCGGTATACAGATCACCAAGCCTTTACCCGACCGAATTGAATCCTTATGAGTAGCCTAATGTTGTGCCCTCGAGAGGATTTGGTCACAACTCAAGCTTCGCTTGGTCGCAACCCCGCCTCGCATCCCGCCAAGAGCGGGATAAGCTCCGGCATTCAAATCCACCCGCACGCCAAGCAGTTGGCGTCCTTTTCGTGCCCAACTTCGTTGTGCCCTCGAGAGGATTTGAACCTCTAATCCCTTACGGGAACGGCGTCCTAAGCGCCGCGCGTATACCAGTTCCGCCACGAGGGCCTATCTTTTTTCATACAGATACGCGGTCATTGTACCGATTTTGCGTTCTTTCTTCAATGAAAATTCGGGATGCCGGTCCAAGTCTATAGGGAAATCGGGGCATAAGACTTTGGTGCCCGGCTGAAGTTCAAGAGCTAACTTCCCCGCTAAACGATCAACGAGTTTCGGAAAGAGATACATGTAAATAAAGGTTGCTTCGGTCAAATCCGCCCCTAATAAGTCTTTTCGGATTACGGAGACGTTCCGCAGGCCGGAACGACGAATAAGCCAGCGGGACCTTACGTACGGCCATGGTGCCGCCTCATAACCGACGGCGCGCTTCACCCGGAAATTATTAGCCGCAAAGAGCAGTACGCGACCATCACCTGCGCCAAGGTCATAAAAAACATCTTCCGGTGAGAGGCCACCGAATTTAAGA
>JAHFKT010000026.1 GCA_023245235.1 Candidatus Yanofskyibacteriota bacterium | reverse complement strand
AAACAACGGAACCATTAACTTGAACAACAGTTCCGCCAATGCGACCAATGTCGGCACAGGCACCGGCGTCGTTACGGTCGGCAACTCAGGAAATTCCGTCACCGTCGTGAGCGCCAACTGGAACGTCAGCAGCACCGGCGCGGCTTCCGGCTTCACAACGCTCGGTACGACCGGCCTTATCACCTCGACCGCCGGCCTGACCGTCTCCAGCGGTTCCATTAACTTCGGCGTCAACTCTCAAGCCGCCAACACCTTCAATATCGCAACCGGAACTTCGAACAATGCCGTCAACATCGGCACCGGCACGGCCTCGAGCACGGTAACTATCGGTAACGCTTCGAACAGCGGCGTCATCATCAGCAGCGCCGGCAACTGGAGCATAAATTCAGCGGGCATCATGACGACGAACGGCCTCATTACCGCCAGCGGAGGACTGACCGTCGCCAGCGGGTCCGTTAACATCCTCGCTAACTCCGCCACCGGTGTCGCGCTCAATCTCGCCACCGGAACGTCGATCAGTCCGGTTACCATCGGCGGCGGTTCGAATACCGTTGCCATCAACAGCACCCCATGGGCCATCACTTCAGGCGGCGCGGCCTCCGGCTTCACCACCCTCGGTACGACCGGCCTTATCACCTCGACCGGCGGCGCGACTATCTCCGGCGCGGCCGTTAATTTAAATGACAGCTCCAACTTTGCGACCAACATCGGCACCGGCACGACGAACGGCGCCGTCACCATCGGCGGCGGTTCGGACACCGTTGCCGTCAACGGCATCAACTGGGGCGTAACTTCAGGCGGCGTAGCCACCGGACTTGCCGGCATCACCAACACCGGAGCGCTCACATCAACCGGCGGCACCATCAGCTTGAATGCCAGTACCAGCTTCGCGACGGGTATCGGCACCTCCGGCACGACCGGAGCCGTCACCGTCGGTTCAGGATTAAATACCGTTGCCCTCAACAGCAGCGTATGGGGCATATCCACCGCCGGAGCGGTGACCGGTCTGACCGGCATCGCCAATAGCGGCCCGTATACCCAGACCGCCACAAGCTCTAACTCGTTTACCGGCAATGTCGGTATCGGTTCATCAAGTCCGGTCAGTATTTTGAATGTCGCCGGCGGCGATATCACGCTCGGCGCCCACACCGGCGGCGCCTCTACCGGCGAGATGAGATTCCAAGAGCTTCCTTCCGACGGCAGCCTGTATGTCGCGTTGAAGGCCCCGTCTCCGCTGGTATCATCCGTGACCTGGACCCTGCCGAATGCCGACGGCACCTACGGCCAGCTGTTGACGACCGACGGCACCGGCCACTTGAGCTGGACCGCCAGCGCGTCGTTGGGCATGTCCAATCCCGTGACCGCCATCGGCGATATTGTATACGGCTCCACTAATACTGTTCCGGCCACTCCGTCCAGATTAGGCATCGGCTCCAGCGGCCAATGTCTCGTCGTGACCGGCGGTCTGCCGGTCTGGGGCTCATGCTCCGGCAGCAGCACCGCAGCCGGCGCGACCGGCCAGATCCAGTTCAATAACGCCGGCGCGTTGGGCGCTGATCTCGCGTTCACCTGGAACAGCACTACTCATGCCATGAATATCGCCCGGTCTGCGGGCGCCTCCACATATATTCCGTTGGTATTAAGGAACACCACAGCCGGCAGCGGCAGCACCACCGAGCTTGATCTGGGCAACGACATAGCCTCGGACTCGTTCAGATTCTGGGTCACGAGCAACGCGACTTCTCCGGCCAACCAGGGCAATATCTTTGTAAAAAGCGGCGCCGCTCTCGTCTTCGGCACCGGCAATTCGGAACAAGCGCGCATTGACTCAGGCGGCAACCTCGGCATCGGCACAACGGCGCCTCTCTCGCCGTTGGATGTGAACGGCGTGATAGCCGCCACGAACACCGCCACGGCCGCCGCTCCCAGCTATGCCTTCCGCACCCGTCTGGACACCGGTATGTTCTCGAGCGCGGCAAGCACTCTTAACTTTGCCGCCGGCGGCACCGAGATCATGCGCATCTCCGCAGCCGGCAACATCGGCATCGGTTCGACGAATCCCCAGAAAAAACTCGATGTCACCGGCACCATCGGCGCCTCGGGCCTCATTACCGGCGCCGCGGGCCTGACCATCACGAACGGGGCGGTCAGTATCAATGCCACTTCCGGAGCCAATACGACCGCTATCGGAACCGGAACCACGAGCGGCGCCATTACCATCGGCGGCGGTTCGGACACTCTCGCCATCAATACCACCAATTGGGCAGTAACATCGGCCGGCGTTGCCTCCGGTCTTACCGGCCTCACGTCCGCCGGAGGTGTCGTTAATCTGAACGTCGCCGACGCTAACGGCGTCAATATCAGTACCGGCGCCTCCACGACCGGCATCGTAAATATCAAGACCGGCTCCGGATCCGGTGCGGTCAATATCGGTACCGGAACATCGACCGGTACTATCAGTATCGGCTCTTCGACCGGGACGAACGCCGTCTCTATTAACAGCGGTACCGGCGCGACCGCGTGGGGCGTGACCGCGGCAGGCGGCGTAGCCACCTTCCCGAGCGCAACCCTCTCCGGCACCGCCGGCCTCACGGTCACGGAAGGCACCGTCAGCTTAAATGTGAATGACCCGGTAAACCGCCAAGTCCTTATCAATACCGGAACATCCGTCGGCCAGACCCATATCGGAGACGGAACGGGAGTCGGCCAGGTATTTATCGGTAATTCGAATAACTCGCTTACCCTCGTCGGCGGCAATGGTGCCGGCGTCAACAATTGGGACATAGCCGCGGGAGGTGCCATTACCACCAAAGGTCTCATCACCGGAGCAGGAGGCCTGACTGTGATAAACGGTACTACCAATGTGCCCGTTAATATTAATGTCAGCGGTACCGGTGCCAGCGGCGTTAACATCGCGACCGGAACTTCGGCCAGTCCGGTCAGTATCCAAGGCGGAACATCAACCGCCGGCGTTACCATCGGTAACGCAACAAGCGGCGAATCGGTCACCATCACCAGCGGTACCGCCGCGGCCGGCTGGAGCATCACCGGTGGAGGCGCACTGACAACGATCGGCACTATCACCGCTAAAGGGGGCATCACCGCCATAAACGGTTCGACCAGCGTACTTGTTAATTTAAATGTCGCCGCCACCGGCGGTAACGCCGTCAACATCGCGACCGGAGGATCGGCCAGCCCGGTCAATATTGGAACCGGAGCATCGACCGGCGCTATCGCCATCGGCGGCAACTCCGAGACGCTCGCTATCGATACCAGCGATTGGGACATCTCCACCACCGGAGCCATGACCAATATATCCGGTATTACCAATGACAGCTCCTACACGCAAACCGGCGTCAGCGATAATACCTTCACCGGCAAAGCGATATTCTCCAATGCCACCAGGTCCGCAATATTTACCGGCGGCAACGTCGGCATCGGGGCAACGGATACGACGCCGACCTCTATCCTGAGCTTGGACGGCGAGGCTGCCAGGACCCTCAAACTGGAAGTGATCAGTACAAATGCGGCCGGCAGCGCCTTCACTGTCGTGGCCGGTGCCGCGGGTACGGGAGCGACCGGTCATGTCGGCGGCCAGCTTAATCTTACCGGCGGCGCCGCGGCCGGAACATCCGGCGCTGCGAACGGCGGCGATGTCAATATCGCCGGAGGCGCTCTCGTCAACGGCGGAGTCAACGGAAACGTGATCCTGAACGGGTCAGCCGGCAACGTCGCCATCGGTACGACCGCGGCCGGAGGTTCGAAGTTCCAGGTCAACGGCAATTCAGCTCTCGGATATTCCACGAACACGACCGGTCCCACCAACGGCCTGGCGGTCAACGGCAACATCGGCGTCGGCACGACGGCCGGCAATGAAAAAATAGAGGTCAACGGCAGCATCAGGTTCGACGGCAGCACCAGCGGCTGGGTCGCTCTCAAATCTCCGGCTACCGGTCCCAATGTGACATGGGTCCTGCCGACCACCTCCGGCACCCGCGGCCAGGTCCTGTCGACCGACGGTTCTAATAACTTAAGCTGGACGGCCAGTACATCGGTCGGCATGACCAATCCGATGACCACCAAGGGCGATATCATCTACGGCGAAACGCCGATCAGCGGCGTCGCCGTTCCGACCAGACTGGCGGCCAGTACCAGCGGTTTCTGTCTCAAGACGAACGGCGCCGGCACGGCTCCGAGCTGGGCTTCTTGTACCGCCACCGGAGCGACCATCGCCGGCTCCGACACCCAGGTCCAGTTCAACAGCGCCGGCGTATTCGCCGCTGACGCCGGTTTCGCCTGGGACAATACGAATAAAAAGTTGAACCTGAACCGGAGCACGAACGCCACCACCGTCCCGCTGTCCATCTGGAACGGCAATACCGGCACTTCCGCCAAGACGGAGTTTGATATCGGCAATGATGTGTCCTCAAGTTCGTTCCAGATCGTGCTCAACAGCAATACCGCCACCAGCAACCACAGCCTCGTGGCCATCAATAACAAATCGGGTGATGCCACTTCTGGCCTGACCTTCGGTACCGGCGCCACTCCCACCGAGCGGATGCGCATCACCTCCACCGGCAACGTCGGCATCGGCACGACCGCCCCGGGTTCACTGTTGGAAATTGCCGGCACCGGCGCCCAGATCGAGATGCCCGCCACCGAAGGCGCGACCACTCCCGGCTATTCGTTCCGCGGCAGTCTGACCACGGGCATGTTCTCAAGCGCTACGAATACCCTGAACTTTACCACCAACGGCACCGAGGCGATGCGCATGGCCACCGGCAATGTCGCCATCGGCACGACGGATACTACCGCGGCGATGTTAGAGATCGGCACCGGTGCCCAGTTCAAGGTTTCATCAGTCGGTGCACTGACCACCTCCGGTCTCATCACCGGCACGGGCGGAGCAACCATTAATGGCGGCACGATAAACTTGAATGTCACCGCAGGCACGAACGTAACGAATATCGGAACCGGCAGCACCACCGGCCTTGTGAGTATCGGCGGAGGTGCGGACCAGGTCGCCGTCTCTTCTACCACATGGGGCATCACCGGTGCGGGTGTGTTATCCGGCTTGACCGGCCTCACGTCCGCCAACGGTGCCATCAGCTTGAATGCCACCTCCGGTACCAATACGACCAACATCGGCACCGGCACCACGACCGGAGCCGTCACCATCGGCGGCGCTTCGAATACAGTCACAATCAACAGCAGCAACTGGAAAGTTAACAGCGCCGGCGCGGCTACCGGCCTGACCGGCTTGGACGTTCTCGGAGCGACCAATATCAACGTTTCCGGCACCGGCGTCACCATCATCAACTCCGGCACCGGCCGGACCGATATCGGGCTTGGCGGCGGCGCCGTTAATATCGGAACCGGCAGCGGAACCGGCCTGATCACTATCGGCAACACCAGCAACACGGTCGCTATCGGCGGCGCAAGCACCAACTGGAACATCACAACGGGAGGCGTCCTTACCACCAATGGCCGCATCACCACCGCGGGCGGATTGACCACCACCGGCGCCTCCGTGAACTTGAACGTCAGCCAGGCCGCCTTCGGCATCAACATCGGCACCGGCACCACCACCGGCGTTACCACTCTCGGCGGCGGCGCGGGCACCGTTAATGTCGACAGTACTACCTGGGACGTAACGGCCGGTGTCTTCAGCAGTCTCACCTCTCTCCAGTCGAACGGTGTCATCACGGGCAACGGCGGCATGACCGTAAACGGTGCGGCGATCAACCTGGGTGTCAGCGAAGGCGCCTTCGGCATCAACATCGCTACCGGCACGACCGCCGGCACGACGGCTATCGGCGGAGGTTCGGGCGTCATCAATGTCAACAGCTCCACCTGGGACGTAGCCGCGGGCGTTGCTACCGGCTTCGCCTCCCTCCAATCGAACGGCAATATCACCGCCAACGGCGGATTGACCACCACCGGCGCGGCCGTGAACATAAACGTCAGTCAGGCCGCCTATGGCATTAACATCGGCACCGGCACCACCACCGGCACCATCGCCATCGGCGGAGGTTCCGACACTCTCGCCATTGATACCAGCTCCTGGGACGTATCAACCACCGGAGTATTTACCGGTGTGACCGGCATCACCCTGTCGAGCGGCGCCATCACCCAGAACGGGGCGGGAATTAATTCGTTCGGCGGAAATATCGGCATCGGCACGACCGCCCCGAACCATCCGCTCTCCATCGTCGGTACCGCCGCTAAGATAATCGGCATGGACCGGAACACGAGCGGCGGATCCGCAGGATTCGGCTTCACGATCACGGCCGGCGGAGCGACATCGGCCGGAACGAACCTGGCCGGCGGCGACCTGACCCTCCAGAGCGGTACCTCGACCGGCACCGGATCTTCTGATATGCATTTCCTGACCGCTCTCGCCGGGTCAACCGGTACGACGGACAGGACCCCTGATGAAAAGTTGACCATCAAAGGCTCCGGCAATGTCGGCATCGGCATCACCGCCCCGATAGCCCAATTGGATGTGCTCCAAAGCGCTCTGACCACCGGTTCGCCGACCGCCCTTAAAGTTACCGCCGGCACCCACACCACGCTGGCCGCTTCGACCGAAGCCACCGATATTAACTTCAACCTGAACCGGACGGTCCAGTTCAACACCGGCGCTCTGGCCACCGAGCGGGCGATGCGTATCCAGGCCCCGACCTATGCTTTCCTTGCAGCATCAACCCTGACCGATGCGGTGACCGTTGATATATCGGGAGCTCCCGCAAAAGGCACCAACGCCACCGTTACCAATACCTATGCCTTGCGGATAGAATCCGGAGCGGTCTCGACCGCCAGTAATTCGTACGGCCTCTTTGTGGATGCCCAGACCGGCGCCTCCGGCGCCAACTATGCCGCCGTGTTCGGGGCCGGCACCGCCGGCAACGTCGGTATCGGCACGGCAACTCCCAAGTCCCTCCTCCATGTCGCCACCGCTACCACCGGCGCGGGAGTCACCACTTTTGAACAGACCAACGCGACCGTTGATTCCTATGACCTCGTCTTCCGCAAAGCCCGGGGCACCCTTACCTCGCCGACGGCAGTAAGCGCGACCGACGAATTGGGCACGCTCCGGTTCAACGGTTGGGGCGGCGCGGCGGGCTACACGACCGGCGCGGCCATCAAAGCCATCGTTGAAGGCACGGTTGCCACGACCAGAGTTCCGGGACAGCTGTCCTTCTGGACCGGCACTGATGCCGCCCCGACGGTACTTACCGAGCGGATGCGCATCGACAGCGCCGGTAACGTCGGCATCGGCACCACGAATCCGGGAGCGCAGTTCGCCGTCGGCACTGCTTCCCAGTTCCAGGTCAATTCCACGGGCAATATCATTAAATTAAACAACATCACGACATCCTTCCCGTCCTCCCAGGGAGCGGCCAACAGTATTCTCCAGAATAACGGTTCCGGAACTTTGGTCTGGGCTGACCCGGCCAGTACCGGAAGCATCGGCTTCTGGACCCGGACCGGAACGGTGGTGTCTCCTTTCAACAGCGCAGATAATGTCGGTATCGGCACGACCAGCGTCGGTGCAGGATTCAAGTTAAGAGTAGAGGGTGGGATCTATGCCGCGACCCAGACAACCACTGCGAACGGCGTGGTCATCGGTTCCAGGGCCATCAGCACCTCGGGTGGGCTGCAAGGCGGCGGCGACCTGACCAGCGATAGAACTCTCTCTATCGCTACCGGTGGAGTCACGAATGCCATGCTGGCCAATTCCTCGGTCACCGTGACTGCGGGCACCGGCCTTTCCGGCGGCGGCACGGTATCGCTCGGCGGTTCCATAACCCTGAACAGCTACTGGACCTTGAACGCATCGAGCTCCATCGGCCTCACGAACAACAACGGCGGCGGCACCGGCAACGTCACCATCGGCAACTCGACCGGAGGCACATTGTTCGTCCCCGGCAACGGTTCCAATATCAGAGACATCTGTTTCGGCGATGACGTCTGCTTCGATGACAATGCCATCTCGAACTCATTCACCATCGAAGGCATGGGCTCCGGCGGAGACGTGACCGGCAACGCGACCATCATCCTCAGCACCAATGGTACCGGCAGCCGCATCGTCGGCAACGGCACCAATGTCGGCATCGGAGCCGCTCCGGGCGCCTTCAAGCTCGATGTATCCGGCACCATCAATGCCACTGCGGCGACCTTCACCAGCGTCAACGCCGGTTCCGGCACCATCCAGACCTCGGGCACCGTCAGCGCCGGCCAGTTGTCGGGCACCTGTAACCTCGGCTTTACCGGCAGTGAAGTGTCTGACTCGGGAAATTCAAGCTCCGGAGACACCGTCACTATCAGTGCTTCCGACTCCAACTGCGCCGACTACGCCGAGCTCTACCGTTCATCAGAACCGGTCTACCCCGGCGACCTGGTCGTCTTTGACCCCGCCAACCCCGGCAAGGTCATGAAGTCATCCCAGGTGAACGCATTCAATATTATGGGCGTCGTATCCACTAATCCGGGAGCCATCGTCGGTGGCGGCCAGTTCAAAGCCGGTCAGACAGCAAGCCATTCATACAACCCCGCTATTCCGGCCGTGGCTCTCGTCGGCCGGGCTCCGGTCAAAGTATCCCTTGAGAACGGACCCATCGCCGTCGGTGACCACCTGACCTCATCGGGTACCCCCGGCGTAGCCATGAAAGCCACTGAATCAGGCATGACCCTCGGTATGGCCATGCAGTCCTTCGACTCCGTCTCCTCCCGCTCATACGTGGAAACATTCGTTCACCCCGGCTACTGGGTGCCTGACCTCGGAACACTTCCGGCCTCGGCATCGCTTGATCCGTCCCTGGCCCTCTCATCGACCACCGGTTCAAGATTCTCCCTGGCCAGTCTCTTCCAGTTCGTACTTGATCAGTTGTCGCATATCGGTATCACGATACAGAACGGTATTCTCGAAGCGACCAAGCTCAAGGCATCCAATCAGGTCTGTGTCGGCAATACCTGTATCGATGAAGATCAGTTGAAGGTCTTATTGCAGAACGCGGGCATGACACCGGCTCCGAGCTCAACTTCTTCGTCGCCGACGCCAACGCCGTCCGATTCTTCTTCGACAACGTCAACGCCGGCTCCGAGTGACAGTTCCGCTCCGACCCCGACACCAAGCGACAGCTCAGCTCCGACGCCAACGCCGACTGACTCTTCATCACCGACTCCGGCGCCGTCAGATGTTCCAACCCCGGCTCCGACCGACACCTCCACCCCGGCTCCGACACCTGACCAGTCAACGCCGGCCCCGGCGCCAAGCGACACCTCCGCTCCGGCTCCTGACGCTACGCCATAACGTCCCGACCTTAATTTGAATGCATATCATTATCCATGCCAGGTCATAAACTCCCGAAATTAGGTCGCTACGCGATCGTCTCTATCTCTGCATTGGCCGTGGTGTCTTTCATCGCAGTCGCCGGCTCTCTGACCCCTCCCGGTTCGCCATCAAGCACGATGAAA
>JAHFKT010000037.1 GCA_023245235.1 Candidatus Yanofskyibacteriota bacterium | reverse complement strand
CTGTTTTGAGTCGAGGAACGGCTATAGGCCTTATTTCTTATCAACACTATGGGCTCTTCTGCATATATGGAATGAATCGTATAATTAGCATATGTTGAGGTACCCTATATTCCTCAGGCGGAATACTACCCGGAATAAATATTTCAATTGGCCGATATTATCGGTGGTAATTTTGTTGTACGGAGTTTCTTCCGTCGCGCAAGTTTCGCAACTTACGCAACTTTCGGATAGCGTTGCATCGGATTCCGGCCAGAATTTATCCGACTCGGTCACACCCGACCCGGTAAATTCAGGAGCTGACATTTCGGCTTCAGAAACTCCGTCGCCGCAAACAGATGAAACAGTTCCGAGCGACACCTCTACTCCGGCACCAACACCGAGTGATGTTCCGTCGCCGAGCGATACGCCGGCTCCGACGGAAACTCCGTCGCCGCAAACAGATGAAACAGTTCCGAGCGACACCTCTACTCCGGCACCAACACCGAGTGATGTTCCGTCGCCGAGCGATACGCCGGCTCCGACGGAAACGACAACTCCGTCACCGACAGAAACTCCGGCGCCGCAAGTTGTAAATTCCGGACCCATGGTCAGAAGCATCTCTTCGCCAATTCTGAAAGGCACGTATCATTCGGGCGTTGTGCCGATCGTCGTTACTTTTAATGAGGCGGTGATCGTTTCGGGAACTCCGCAATTAATTCTTTCGACCGGCTCTCCTTCGACGACGGCCGTTGATCTGGAATGCTACTTGGGTAAATGCGCCTTTGGCAACAGATTGTATTTCCGATACCACATAACTCCCGGCAACTCGACAACCCTTCTCGACTACAATTCGTCCTCCGCTCTAAATTTGAACGGCGGCAGTATCAGAGATGCGGCTGGCAATGATGCCGTCCTGACCCTTCCGGAACCGGGTTCTTCCGGCTCGCTTTCGGGGACAAGTAAAATTGTTATTGAAACTTCACCCGCTGAATCGCCATAAAGATGAAGATAAAGAATTTTACATATTCGATAATCAGTTTTCTCACGATAGGGCTGACCCTCAGCGTTCCGGCCGTTTTCGCCGTGACCACAATCGGCACTAACATTTCAACGGGCGGCAGTCTGACCGCCAATGGAGCCCTGAAATTTACCAGCGGTTCCGCCGATAATTTTATTTTAAGAACTGACGCCGCCGGTAACGCTACCTGGATATCGGTTGCCACTGCACTCTCAAATGCCGGGCTCGGTGTGGGAGATCCGGGCGGCATCGCCCCCCTTGATGGATCAAGTTTGGTGCCCATGTCCAACTTGCCGGTCGGAGTTCCCGGCGGTATAGCCACGCTCGACGGAGGAGGCACAGTACCCATCGAACAACTGCCGACCTTTCTGGCTTCGGCCGCGAATTTCCAGGGGACATGGGACGCCGCCTCCAACACTCCTTTTCTGACGGCTTCCTCAAGCGCTGCCGGAGATTATTTTGTGGTTAATGTGGCCGGCTCCACTGATCTCGGCTGTTCTCCGGCCTGCACGAGCTGGGATGTAGGGGATTGGGCGATATTTAACGGCACAAATTGGGGCAGGGTGCCCGGCACTAATAATGTCACCAGCGTCTTTGGGCGGACCGGCGCGGTTGTCGGAGTTGCGGGTGATTACACAAAATCAGATATAACAGGATTAGCTGATGCCGACAGCCCGACCTTTGCCGGTTTGACCTTGTCCGGCGATCTTTTGAGCGTCAATTCAGTCAGCTATAGCTTCCCGGGAAGCGACGGCAGCCCCGGTCAGGTTTTAACGACCAATGGCTCGGGCGGATTATCGTGGACATCGCCCGTGGTCGCCTCCGACTCATATACCCGGACCCTCTTCTCTAATACTGTTCCCGGCCTGACCTATACCTCCGGCACCGGCGTTACATCGTTGACCTCAGGCTTTACCATCCCCACCACGGCCTCCACCTCCAACTGGGATTCGTTCTTCCAGACGCCGAGCACTCGCATCACGGCCGGGTCCAATCTCTCGTGGAGCGGCAACACGCTTAATGCAGGTACGATTGCATTGGCACTCGGCGTCAGAGAGTCGAGTTCGCCCTTCAATAACGTCTCTTCTCTTTCCTTCAGCGAGTCCGGCTTCAATGTCAATTATTCTTCACCCCTCTCATCGATCGCCCTGGACTACGCCAACGGTCCCGCCTCCCGCAGCATCGACCAGACCATCACCGGTTCATGGACCTTCACCGGGGGAGCATCCTTCTCGTCGCCCTTCCGCATCAATGTCGGCACCGGAATATTGAAAGCCACCGGCGATGTCGTCGGCCTCGCTACTCCCGGCACTGACTACGAGAACCCGCTGACCTTCCAGTCTCCGCTTTCCCGTTTCGGCGACAACGTCTCCGTCTCGGCCGGCTTTACCATCCCCACCACGGCTTCTACCTCCAACTGGGAAAGCTTCTATCAGACGCCGTCGACGAGGATCACGGCCGGCACCGGCTTATCATGGAGCGGCAATACCTTGAACGCGACAGTCGCCTCCGACTCATACACCCGCACCCTCTTCTCCAATACCGCCCCGGGCTTAACATATGACAACACCACCGGCATTACCTCATTGACCGGCGGCTATGTCATTCCCACCACCGCTTCCGCCTCCAACTGGGATTCCAAAGAGAACGCCCTCACCTTTAATGGTCCCTTGTCCCGTCTGGGCGACACCATCTCCGTTCCCGCGGCCTCGAGTTCCGCCGACGGCTATCTTTCCATGGGCGACTGGAGCACCTTCAACGGCAAAGAGAATCCGCTGACCTTCAGCTCACCGCTCTCCCGCTCGGGTGATACCATCAGCATCGCCGCCGGCTTCACCATCCCGACCACCGCCTCTCAATCAAATTGGGAGAGCTTCTATCAGACCCCGTCATCACGCATCATTGCTGGGACCAATCTCTCATGGTCGGGCAATACATTGAACGCGACATCCGATCCATTCACCGGCCTGCCTCTGCATGAAGGACTCGCCACCGCCGTTCATACTACCGATCTGGAATTTGATTCCGGCGCCTTTAACTTCTCGAACGTGGCTTCTTCCGGAACGTTGTTCATCGACTACGCCAACGGTCCCGCCTCCCGCAGCATCGACCAGACCATCACCGGTTCATGGACCTTCACCGGGGGAGCATCCTTCTCGTCGCCCTTCCGCATCAATGTCGGCACCGGAATATTG
>JAHFKT010000025.1 GCA_023245235.1 Candidatus Yanofskyibacteriota bacterium | reverse complement strand
AATGGCGGCGTCACCCTCCACACCTACAAGGAGGCCGGCCATCGCTGCTACTCCATCAGGGGTTCCGCCCAGGAGAGCCTGGATGCGATCATCGCCGCCGCCGACCGCGGCGATGCGAACCTGGTCTGGCACTGACGCTCTGGACACCCCGACCGCGAGCCGGCGATGAAAATCCCCGGCCGCGGCCGGGGATTTTCATTTTCTCATTATTCGAAGCGGTTAGTTTTGCACTTTCCAGACCTTATTATCGGAGAGGATGTATACTATTTCATCGGGACCGAGAACCGCGCCGGTAATTGCCTTGGCCGCGTTGACCTTCAGGGTTTTTACCAGTGTGCCGGAGTCTTTTTTCAGCACATAGATCCGAGCCGTACTCTTGTCCACGACATAGAAATTCTGGGAGCTGTCCGTCGTCAGGAGCATACTGTCGGAGTTTCCGCCGACAGCCGTATTGGTTTCGTTGGTCTTTAGTCCCTTGTAGTATGTGGTCAGGACGCCGGAGGTGGAAAGAACGTATACTTTTCCATCGACGGTGATCAGCGAAGGATCGGAAGTCAATACGGTACCGTTTGAAAGCCAGGAAGCGACATCGGTATGTCCGGAAGCGGCATCGGCGATCTTTATGATCCCCGTGCCGGTCAGACCATAAAGATTGCCCTGATAGATATCGAAGTCGATCAACGGTTCGCTTGAGAACGCGGAGGTTCCGACAGTGGATTTCTTCAGCGAAAGCGACGCGACCTTTTTGCCGGCCCGGTCAATGAGGGTAATATAATCGCTACTGCCGAAAATACCGGTGGGGGATATGTTCTTTACGGTTACGCTCGCACCAAGCGAGCCGCTCGATACTTTGACCAGTGCTCCCGATTCTTTTTGGTCCAGGTAGAGGTAGAGGTCATTGCCGCTGGCCGTGATCAACGTCGGTACGCCGTTATCCTGGGGAACTTCTGCCATTACACTAAGAACCGCATCCGAAGCCTGATCAAGGCTATCCAGGGCTTTCGTAAGGTCGGTTTTGGCGCCGTCTGCTTTTCCGGAGGTGCCATTTTTGGCCTCGCTGTCCGTGATGGTCGCCAGGGCGCCTACCAGTAATGACCGGGCTCCGAGGATATCGTTCTGGCCGATCCTGGTCTGAGCCTCCTTGATACTGGATTCGGCCGCCGCCGCCGCGCTGCTTAATTGTCGCTCAGCCGGGCTCACGAACACGAATACTTTCAGTATCACGACGGCGATAATGACCAGTGTCGCGATCCCGCCCATGAATACCATGCGGTTCTGCGGTTTGATGCTCATATTGATATTCGGCAGCCAGCGAAGATGTCTGGCAAGAAAGAACCTTCTTTTACCAAGGGCAAATTCACTGGGGATGATCTTCGGATACTCAACCTCTTCCCGGGTAAAGGCGACCTTGGCTTGCGGTAGCGGTTTTACCGGTTCCGGTGTTTCGGGTCCGGTATCTTCTTGACCGCTGTCGGTTGCCGGCTCTTCTTCTTTCGCAAGACGGACAGAAGGCCTGTCCGGTCTCGGTAGCTGCGGTTCTTCGCTCAATTCCCGGGGCTGGATGCGGGGATGTACGGCCGATTCAGCAGCTTTTTTAAGTTCGATATGGACGGCCGCACAGGCAAAATCCGGTTTTCCTTCCTTTACAGCGGCTAATCCGGCTGCAAACTTTTCTTGCGAAGCATTGAGCAGCTGGTCCTTTATGTATTTTTCTCGGGCAATCACTGAACGGCTCGGGTAGAATGCGAGGATACGGTCGCCATCATGGACTTTACCCGATATGATATTTGAGAATTCCTTTTCCTGCGTGCTCTCTCTGTTGAACAGGTCTACGTTATTGAGAATATCGATATTCTTGCCGTCGCGGCTCAATATGATCTTGAACTTTCCGAGCTTTGAAATGTGGATCTCTCCTCCGGCGATCGTGAAAATACCGACATTGATCCTGGTATCCTTTTTTTTAAAAAATTCCTCAACAACACCGTTGATCTTTTTCAGGGCGGCGGCAAACGCATCTTTGATGGCCATATCCGGATCGGCGTAGTATTCGCGCTTTGCCAACGAGGCGATGAGATTGATGACATAGCCGACATCAAGATCATCGGTGCCCGCTTCGGGTTCCGAGGTCTGGATATTGCCGACCACATAGAGATTACCGAGCCGCCGCCGGGCGTGGTCAGCCTCATAGTTATATGAGAACAGGTCTATGGAGCCGTCTTTCGGGTTGCCCTTAATAACGATCTCCTTGGCTACGGGTTTGATGAAGATTTTCTCCATGTTTACTTTTCCGGTGGATTTTTATAGACTAAAAGCGCTTTCGATAGTCTTATTCTACGGTAATTACTGCTCAAATGTCAAAGCCGGTACTTGATAACCTGTTCGGTTCAAAAATCAGGGTAAAGGTCCTGAAGTTCTTATTTCGGAACTACCCGGCTGATTTTGGCGTCCGGGAGCTGGCTCAGCGGATCCAGGAATCATATCCGGCGACTAAAAAAGAGATCCAATTGCTAAGAGAGATCCATGTCATTAAAAAGAAATAAGAAGATCAAAAAGAAGCGGGGGAAGACCGGGGCCGGGAGTCGTAGGCCGAAACGGCGGAATGTTGCCCGGTCCCATGTGAATCGCGACCGCGACCGATACACGCTCGACGCTAATTTTGAGTTCTTCGAAGAACTCCGCAGCCTGATCCTGAAGTCGTCACCGGCCGAAAAAGACAACATGGTCAAGAAAATATCGAATCTCGGCCGCGTACGCTTGGCGCTCATCTCCGGTATTTTCCTGAATGATCCCGATACCGCCGATCAATTCGATTCTCCGGCCGATCTCTTCATCGTGGGCGATGACATCAACCGTAAAAAACTCCGTAACTTCCTGGTCTCATTGGAGGCCGAGATCGGTTCAGAGGTAAAATTCACGCTGATGAACAAAGAAGAGTTCGATTACCGTTACGGCATGTTCGATCGGTTCGTCAGGGTCCTGCTCGAGGGGCCACACGAAAAGATCATCAACAAGATCGGCCTCTAAATTTGCGCCCTTAGCTCAGTGGTAGAGCGTGCCGTTCACATCGGCAAGGCCGTAGGTCCGATCCCTACAGGGCGCACATGCATCAAGCGACCGGAGGGGAGCGTGCAGTTGAGCCGCGACGGCGGCGAAATGCCAAAGCCAGTAGGGAATGGTATGCCCAGCGCCAGTAGGCGGAGGGTATCACATTGCCGGGGTCACAGGTTGCTCGGAGAAGGTTCCAATCGGCCGGACGAAGTCCGCCGATAATCGGAATCTCTGTCGAATCCTGTACCGCCCACAGAGTTCCCTCAATCGCCGCGCTACGCGGGCGAGGGACCCACTCCGAGAACAAACCAAAGACCGGCCGACAGAGATTCTTAGCGGGCTAAAGCACCGCTAGAAACTTCTCCGAGAGGCCGGTCTTTGGTTTTAACCCATAAGTTATGCACATTGCGGAGTGTAAGAAGGGTGGTATATAATACCTATACAATGTATCGAAGTGGGAGTAAGTGTATAAGTTGTTGATAAGTCTTGTATGAGTGCATAACCAGTAAACTTCCGAACATGCTCATTGGCGAATACAAACATAGCATTGATGCTAAAAAACGACTCTCGATCCCTTCAAAATTCAGAAAAGAGCTGGGAGACGGGGCGGTGATAACCCGCGGACTCGATAACTGCTTATTCGTTTTTCCGTCGGCTCATTGGCGGCAGCTGGCCGAAAAGCTGGGGAATATGCCGTTAGTCCAGCAGGACTCACGCTCATTTGCCCGATTGTTGTTATCCGGAGCCATGGAAGTCGACTTTGACGGCCTGGGCAGGATCCTGATACCGGAGTATCTGAAACACTATGCCGGGCTGCAAAAGGTTGCTGTGGTCGCGGGTTTGTACAACCGGCTCGAGATATGGGAAGAAAGCCGGTGGGAACAATACAAATCGAATTTAGAAAAGAATTCAGACAGTATCGCGGAGAAGCTTGGAGAGTTGGGGATATAACATGCATACGAGCGTTCTTTTAAAGGAAGTTCTGGAATATCTGGACCCCCGCCCGGGGAAGCGCTTCATTGATGCCACGCTCAACGGCGGCGGCCATGCGGAGGCGCTGCTTGAACGTATCATGCCCGACGGTAGGGTTCTCGGCATTGAATGGGACACCGAGCTTGCGCTTCAAACACGCGAACGGTTTGCCCGGTCGCCATTCAAGGACAATATCGATGTCGTCAACGATAGCTATACCAATATCATCGGTATCGCCGAACGGTATCAGTTCAGGCCCGACGGCATCCTGTTCGATCTCGGCCTGTCGTCGTGGCATTACGAGGAAAGCGGCAGGGGATTCTCTTTCAAGAGGGACGAACCCCTTGATATGAGATTTCATCAGAGTACCGGCGTTCCGGTCAGCGAGATCATCAATACCTATTCGCCAGCAGAGCTGGAACAGATCATCCGGGATTACGGCGAGGAGCAGTTCTCGCGCCAGATCTCTGCAGCTATCGGCCAAGCCCGGAAGCTCGGCCCGATCGTTTCAGTAAACCGGTTGGTCGAGGTCATCGGTTCTGCGGTACCTGAATGGTACAAGCATCGCAAGATCCATTTTGCAACCAAGACCTTCCAGGCTTTCCGCATCGTGGTCAACGACGAATTGGGGAACGTGAAAAAAGGGGTCCAGGCCGCGATCGATCTCCTGCCCTCCGGAGCCCGCCTGGCGGTGATATCGTTCCAGGGCCAGGAAGACAAGATCGTCAGAGAGCTGCTCAAAGAGAATGTCAAAGCCGGCCGTATCACCCAACCCGTAAAAGGAACGACCCGCCCGACATGGGCGGAACAGACCACAAATCCCCGGTCCAGAAGCGCCAAAATGAAAGTCGCCCAAAAAATCTGAATATTTTTTCTGAAAAGTAATCGGTGAAGCAGGAATGCCTTTGCCCGATCACGTGACGGTTCACCAATCAACTCAATCATCCCACTCCACCAAAGCATTACTTCTTGACCGCTCTGTTCATATGCTTAATTTCATATTTCTATCGCTGTGCGCCGCGATGGTGTTATATTACATCTTATGGGCCAACGGACTGACCGCCGAGAACTACCGGATCGGAATGCTACGCGACCAGCTCAACCGCCTCACCGAAACCAACGGTTCGCTTCAGGCTCAAAAGTCATTAACCGAGGATCCGGTGGCCGCTCTTCAATTCGCCCAGGATCAGCACATGGTCCAGGCCTCGAACATTTCGTACGTCTTTGAAAGCGGCAACGTCGCCCTTCAAAAATGAAACCCGATGCGTTTCGTAATCAGGTAATCCTCGCTTTAGTATTGGTTGTCGCGGGCCTCATCGCCTGGCGGCTTTTTATTTTATCCTATGTCCGGCACACCGTATATTCAAAAACCGCTCAAGCTCAAAACGAGAATATCGCCAATGTGCTGATCCGGGGCAATATCTACCTTCAGGACCCCAAAGCCGCCGGATCATCGGATACCGCCAATTACACCGTAGCGACCGATAAGAAATTCCCGCTTGTCTATGCCGTGCCGGAATTAGTGGCCGATCCGGCGGCGGCGGCGCATCAGCTTCATACCATTCTCAATATCGATGAGCAGTCCGTATTGGCCACTCTTGCCACGAAAACACCGACAACCAAGATCATCGCCAGTAAGATCAGTACTGACGCGGTCAAAGAGATAGGCGACCTCAATATGAAGGGCATAGGTATCCGGTATGAGATGGACCGGTATTATCCGGCCGGCATTCTCGCCGCCAATGTCCTGGGGTTCTTCGGCTTTGATGATCAGGGCCGGTCCGGCCAGTATGGCGTTGAAGCGTATTTTGACAATGAGCTGAGCGGGGCTGCCGATACGTCATCCCGATCACTACCCGCCGTTAAGCCGGCGAATCTGCTCGATTCCCTGAAAAATTTCTTCAGTTCGGGAAGCGTCCGGGAAGCGTCCGCTCCGCGGCCGGCCGATATTATTTTGACCATTGACCGCAACATTCAATCTTTCGCGGAAGCAAAGCTCGACGAAGTGCTTAAAAAATGGAGCGCATCCGGCGGGACCATCATTGTTCAGGACCCCCAGACCGGCAAGATACTGGCCATGGCCGACCGGCCGAGCTTCGATCCCAACAGTTACAGCATCTCATCGGCCGGCAGTTACCTTAACCGGAGCGTCGAAGAGGTGTTTGAACCCGGTTCTTCATTCAAGCCGATCACTATGGCGGCCGGTTTGGATACCGGCAAAGTAACGCCGGATACCACCTATACCGATCCGGGAACTATCAATATCGCCGGTTATCAGATCCATAATTTTGACCAGCAGGCCCATGGTACCGTCAGCATGACCACCGTGCTCGAGAAGTCGCTGAATACCGGCGCCGCATTCGTCGAGAACCTGCTCGGTCAGGATACATTCCTGAACTACGTCATCAATTTCGGCCTGGGCCAGAAGACGGGGATCGACCTGCCCGGGGAGGTTAACGGCGATGTCAGTAATCTCTACTCCGGCCGCCAGATCAACTTCGTGACCGCTTCATTCGGCCAGGGCATCGCGGTCACGCCGCTCCAGCTCATTAACGCCTACTCGGCCATCGCCAACGGCGGCAAGCTCATGAAACCCTATGTCGTCGACCATATCTCATATGAAGACGGCCACAGCGACACCACCCAGCCGGAGGTGGTCAGTATTCCCATCACCCCGAAGACCTCCCAGAAGCTCCGTTCGATGCTGGTCAGCGTCGTTGATCACGGCTTTGATAAAGCCCGCATAACGGGATATGATGTCGCCGGTAAGACCGGAACGGCCCAGATCCCGAGTTCGGGCGGGGGATACGAAGAGGGGACTTTCATTCATGATTTTCTCGGCTTTGCTCCGGCATCGGACCCGAAGTTCGTCGTACTCATCAAGATGGACCGGCCCAAGGGCATTACGTTCGCGGCGGACAGTTTGTCTCCGGTGTTCCGCGATGTAGCTCAATACATCATAAACTACTACAATATTCCGCCTACCCGATAGATGAAACTATTACTTCAAAAAATTCTTACGGCATTAGCCCGGGCTCATATCAAAAAATATGAGCCGATGATCATCGGCGTTACCGGCAACGCCGGCAAGACCTCGACCAAGGAGGCGATAGCCGCGGTCGTCGGTCACGTCAGGACGGTCCGCTCCGCCGCCGGCAATCTCAATAACGAGTTCGGGTTTCCGCTCACGGTTCTCGGGGACTGGGACCGGGAATATTATGACCGCGGCTCTTCCCCGGGCCTGTGGTTCCGGGTGCTCTGGGCCGGTGTCATCGGCCTGGTCTACCGCAATTGTCCGGAAGTTTTTCTGCTTGAATACGGAGCCGATCATCCGGGCGACATCCGGCGTCTGGCCCGGACGTTCAGGCCCCATATCGCGGTCGTTACTACGGTCGGCCCGGTGCCGGTTCACATTGAATTTTTCAAAGATGCCGAAGCGCTTGCTGATGAGAAGGCCAACCTTGTGAAAGTTCTGGCTCCGTCGGGTCATGCCGTGCTCAACCATGACGATGACCGGGTGCTGGATATGAAAGAGAAAACAAAAGCTCATATAGCGACCTATGGATTTGACGACAACTCGACGGTCAAAGTTTCCGATTTTGAATATAAAGGCACCGAAGAGGGCAAACCGGTGGGCGTGACGTTCAAACTGCATCAGGGTTCGACCTTCGTACCCGTGACCGTCAACGGTTCGCTTGGAAGGTCGCAGGCCTACGCCGCCGCCGCGGCGGCGGCGGTCGGGAGCATCCTCGGTATGAATCTTGTCCAGGTCAGCCAGGCATTGAGCGGTTATCACGGACCCAAGGGCCGGCTTAAGATCCTGGTCGGCATCAAAAGGTCGACTATCATCGATGATACATATAATGCTTCGCCCGCATCGACCCGATTGGCCCTTGAAACGCTCCACGATCTCCCGGGCTTGCGGAAGATCGCCGTTCTCGGGGATATGCTCGAGCTGGGAGAACATACCATCAGGGCTCACCAGGATGCCGGTACGTTTGCGGCGACATTCGTCGATGTTCTGGTCTGTGTCGGCGCCCGGGCGAAGTTCATCGCCGAAGCCGCCTCTGATCAGATGTCCCGGGACAATATATTCACATTCGATACATCCGATGACGCCAAAGAAGAGGTCCGGCAGCTTATCCGGGAACACGACCTGGTCCTGGTAAAGGGTTCCCAGGGCATCCGCATGGAAAAGATCGTCGAAGAGATCATGGCCGAACCGGAAAACAAAAAAGAACTGCTGGTCAGGCAGTCCAGACGCTGGCTCTCCAAATAACGCTCCGCCCCTGCCGATTTTCATCACGGCTTCCTCGCGGTCTATTTCCCGTCATGTGCCGTCATTGTCCTGACCGTCCGGGGTTACCTCTGGCCGGCCATGCGGCTTTCAGCCGTTCCGGCCATCCCCGGCCCGGTACCCCAGAACAATGTCCGGCTCACTCCGGAAATAGAAGCCGCTCGTCAGAGTGAGAAAATTGACAGGGGCTTCGCTTTTTCAGTTAAATACAAGCGCAGTCCCATGCCCCCAGCGAGAAGTTGCGGAGGCCCGAAGCTCGGTGCTTGGTGAGGGCTGAGCAGGCTAGATAGCGCCGAGCCGCAGGAGCGAGGCGACTATCGGTCGAGTCGGGGGTATGGGGCGGAGTATTGGTTAAAAGAAAAAGACCCCGCCGGGACGGGGCCTTTTCAAGGTCGTCGGGCGGGGCAGTCACTTGATGCTGGTCCAAGCTCGTTTTGCGAACTCGGCCAGCATCTTGAAGGTGTCGATGGGGGCGAGGATGAATGACACCACAAGCCCCATCACCATGCTCATGGCGATCACCAGCGCCAGCCGCAGCATGTCAGCTCCGGAGCGTCCGGAGGACGCCGCGGTTGAACAGGTAGGCGGCGAAGCCGAACGCGAGTGCCGCTTCCAGAACGTTCTGGGAGGGATCGGTGATGTCTTGCCCGGTGATGAGGATGACGCCGACCGTAATGGCCGCGCCGATGACGAAACTTCTCATTTCTTCGCTCCTTCCGGCGTGCAGAGGCCGAGCGCCGCACGGGTGTCGGTGCACTTGGGCATCTGGGCCTTCATGTTGTCGATGAAGTTGCCCGCGGCAAGGGCCGCGAGGCCGATGAAAACGAGCAGGCTGATGACTCCGACGAGGCTTTTCATGGCCGGAACTCCTTATGGGTTGTAGGGAACTCTATGTTCATATTATAGCATAAATTTGGCCTATTTGTCAAATCAGCAAAATATGTTAAATTGTAGGCAAATACTGCCATATGGCCCTGTCGTCTAGCCCGGTTAGGACACATGGTTCTCATCCATGTAACACGGGTTCAAATCCCGTCGGGGCTGCCAATGAACCAAATACCACCGCCTATTATGGCGGTGGTATTTGGTTCATTACTGTGCTTCCCTAGAATCTCAGTTTCTGCCTGACCCAGCCTTTGCCGGTCGTGAACTGCCGGGTGTAGTTCCGGGCCGGAATGATGGTAGCCGGAGTATAGGCCGATATGGTGTACTCACCCTTGGGTACCAGCAGGAAGTAGCGGCCCCGTTCATCGGATACGGTGAAGGCGATCCTTTTACCTCCGGCGTCGTTTATGGTGATAAGGGCGAATGCCAGCGGGTTACCGGTCAGGGAATCAACAACTACGCCATAGGGCTTGGCGATCAGGCCCATCAGTCTCGGAATGTTGACGACGAGGAAGAAGCCCAGGACCGAGACGTTGATGGCATCGGGCTGGGAAATAACCGCCAGCGGAGCCGTTACTAATCCGATATAGAAGCCGGCGTTCAAGACCGTGGTGCCGATGTTATTGAGCGTGACCGACAGCCTTTTGCCGGGTATCAGCTCTACCGGGTGCAGTTCATCCATCG
>JAHFKT010000024.1 GCA_023245235.1 Candidatus Yanofskyibacteriota bacterium | reverse complement strand
GAATGGATGGTGTCGATCTGCTGCTGATAGGCATCGACCTGCTGCTGGATCTCCTGTATCTGCTGATTTTTCGAGGCGATATCATCGGCAACGGCCGCATATACGCCGATTATCGGATAACAAACAAAAAACACGGCCAGCGCGTAAAAACAGCTCTGCATAGGTACTCTTTTCATGTATAAGTATTATACCAAGTTATTCAGAAAAATGGACGGGGCAGTGCTCTCTACATACGCCGGACAGTGGATAATGTGACTGGCTATGATTTTCAAAAATACAGTATAATAAACATACAACCTTGCCGACCGAACGAAACAAATTACTCCGAATACTGGGCATGGGAGCACTCGCGGTGCTCGTTTTTGGTTTTGCTTTTTTCCCCCCGCTGACCGCCTTGGCCGGTAATGGACTGCCGTGTGCCGGAGGCGGACCTGATTTTCGTGACCACATGCAGGGATCTTTCCGGATACGCTTTGATAGGATCGTGGATGATACAAGATACTCTCCGGGATTTGATGCCGCATACCTCGCACAATGTATGGATCCGTCCGCTTCGGGAGCATTGCAGACGCTTTTTAGCCGTATGACCGCCGACATCGCCGGCGGGGTAATAACGAAATGTACCGCCAGCGATACTATTACTTTTGACAGCAGCGGCAATATCCAGCTTTGCTCGGACGAGGCGGATTCTTATATAGCCAACGACGGCAGTAATTGGATCTGGGGTTATTATGATACGGGTGAAAGCCCCGCGCCAACCGAAAGCCCCGCGCCAACCGAAAGCCCGCTACCCAGTCCGAATCCGGACAGGGTCATCACCAATCTCAGTCCTGAACTGGCCAAGCCCGGAGATACCATCACTCTCCAGGGCGTCAAACTCGATCCGACGATATACATAACGAGCAGTCGGACCATCCAAATCACTGACGGCGGAACGGTCAACGCCGATAAAACCCGTGAGACATTCGTGATCCCGGCTACACTTGCGCAAGGAAGCTATGAGGTCTCGGTCGGACCGAGCGTCACTGACAGATCCAATTCGGCGACCCTCACGGTCACCCGGGACGGAGGAAATTTTCCGTCACCGCGGATACTGACCCCGCCGGCTTCCGGACTCCCGACCGATATCGGCTCTCTGATCGGGGCCATATTCAACTGGTCATTGAGCATCATCGGCCTCGTGGTATTCGTCCGGTTCTTCTGGGCCGGATTCAAATGGTTTACCGCAGCCGGAAGTTCATCAAAGATCAGTGACGCCAAAGAGATCATGCAGAATGCCGCGCTCGGCGCCGTGGTCCTGTTCTCGGCCTATCTCATTCTCTATACGCTCAACCCTGACCTGGTTAAAAGCACATTCACGCCCACCGGACTGCCAAGCAGTACTTCAGGTCCGGGCCCTTCCGGTACCGGTACGAGCCCGAGCCCGGAGGCCAGCTATGATGACTGCACCACCAGTCCCGCTTGGTCAGCCTGCAACTCACCCGATCATGGCGACTTGGTCAACCGGGTCAAAGACTACGTCGTGAGCCAAGGCATAGACATTGTCGGATCCTGCGGGGGGTATGAGATCGTCAAACGGGTGGCCTGGGCGCTTCGGAACGAGGAAGCGGGTACTGTGGCGACTTTCCATAGCAGTAAGTGCGATGCGAGCGGACAATCCGGCGATCTTATCGGGTACCCTGACGGTTCATCGGTTGATATCCTATCTCTAAGAGAGGACGACAGTGCTCCCCAATGGCTGCCGCAACCGGGACCTTTTACGGAATCGGGTGTGTATTATGTTGCTCCGACTGATCCGGGAGATCCGGCCGGGAGTTACTAGATCTCCGATAAAACAAAACCGCCCCGCAGGGCGGTTTTGTTTTATTAGTTCATCAATTTTTTAAACTCTTCAATAATCAGTGTCGCCATCGGATCGATACCTTTTTGCTCCGCCAAGTAAACCCCCGTCCAATGGGCCAACAGTGCCGAAGACATGATGCGCTCAAGCACTGACGGACCTTCGAGCTCAATAACCTCTACGAAAAGACCCTCGGACCTCAGGAGCGCCGCCGTCGCATCCGCCCGGCGACTTGAATATTCATCATTACCATCCCGGATCATGATCCATTTAAATGTTGAGAACAGAGGAGCATTGACCGCATCGAAACCGGCTATCTCATTATGGTCAAGTTCCGGATACCGGTTACAAAACGCCGGTATCTTAGCCGTTTCATTGAAGACGATCTTCCAGATATATCCGAGCTCATTGAACCGTTCGGGTACATAGACAAGCGGTATGGAGGCTTTCAGATCATCAGCCAGTGCTTTCGCCCGGACAGGATCACCTTTTATAGCCGCGCACGCTTTAAGCGGAGCGAGGTCAAGCCCCGCAAATACCAGAAGCCCGGCCAGATTATAGCCCAAGGCCAGGCGGTGCGGGAGACTATCGTCGGGTGTAATGATATGCGGTATGATGTGCTCTTTCGCGAGTCGGCCCAACTCGCCCCCGGTAGTAACAATGGCCAGATTGTATCCTTTCGCCAAAGCCAACTTGGCACCGCTTAATGGCTCAGCGGTATCGCCGGAATATGAGTTGGCGATGATAAGAGCTTTCTCCAGGTGCTCGGGCGAAAGTGCCGGCAGGTCATAGTCGGAATGGATGTGGACTTCCAAGTCCGGCCGGTACATGTTCAGAATATCGGGAGACAAGCGGGAGCCGCCCATGCCCAAGATAATGATGCGGTCGAACGGCCGGAGCCGGTCGGGATTGATGATGGTGGGCTCGTAGGTACACTGCTCGGAGAAATGCTCAAGTGCTTCGTGATAGGTCATGAGATTAGTATATCGTGTCGTCCTTTTCAAGACCAGCTTGATATCCCGTACCGGATGATGACCCAGAGCGCTCTCAAACCATCCCTCCAGGAGATCTTTTTGCCCTCGGCGTACGTTCGGCCGCTGTATGAAATGCCGACCTCATAGAACCGCCAGCCCTTCCGGGCCAGTTTAATGGTTACCTCAGGCTCGAATCCGAACCTTCGCTCTCTAAGCCGTACAGACCGCAATGCCGCGGTCCGAAAGACTTTGTACCCGGTCTCCATGTCGCTCAGATTGAGATTCGCCATGATATTGGCCAGAAGGGTCAGTAATCGGTTAACGGCATAGTGCCAGAACAGCAGTACCCGATGAGGCTGACCCCCGATGAACCGTGAACCATAAACAATATCGGCCCGGCCCTCAATGATCGGCCGCAGCAGCTCTCTATAATCCGCGGGGTCGTATTCCAGGTCGGCATCCTGAATGATCACAACCTCGCCATGAGCCCGACCCAGGCCGGCCTTGATTGCGTGGCCCTTGCCGTGATTGCGTTCCAGGTCTATGAGCGTGATCGAATCCCGGAACTGCTCAAGCGCATGGACCGTTCCGTCCGAAGATCCGTCATTGACCACGATGATCTCTTTGGAAAGTCCGGAAAAACCGAGATCTGCGCCTTTAACGCGATCCAGGGCCCGGGCGATAAAACGCTCTTCGTTATAAACCGGCATGATGATGGAGATGCGCCGTATATCCATACGTCCATTCTTCTAGAATTAAAAAGAAAAATCAACCGCCGTTAGGCGGTTTTTCGGTCTGTGCGGTCTCTGGAGTAGACCAACTTGGGGTAGGTCCGTTCTGTCTTCCGTTTACGGATCTTGGGAACGGCATAGACCAGCAGTACAAAAACGAGTACGAATCCGAGGCATGAACTGAATCCAAGAAAAAAATCTGCGTTATGGCTAATCTGCCGAAGCGGTTCAGGCGGAGCCGCCCGCATGCTCGGGGTTATTCCCTGGCCCATAAAGATCTGTCCTGATCTGTTTATATCATGCCGCGAAGCTTCAAACAATTGATAACCATCATTGACACCCGGTCAGAAGCTGGAACAATTGGGATATTGATCCTTGATAATGCCCGAGCAGACCGCCTCGAAGCTATTAGCGAGATTTGAAACGCTAACTGCTGACGAACGGACCATACGCGGAATATTCGAGCGGAGAGTCATGGACGAACCATTCCCCATAGCCGTCCTGAAGGCGCATTTCCAGGTATACCTGATATGCCTGAATGCCCTGATGAAGCGGCATACCGACCGGCGGCCCGATGATGCGGTTATCGACCAGATAGGAACCTTTCTTACCGCCAGAGCCCAGATCCAATACCTCATTGTCGCACCGGCGAATCTGACCGATCCGATCTATGGTCAGTCGTTCGGGTTTGTTTATCAGGCATGGCCTCATGCGGTCCGGATCCAAAGCGAACATGCCCCGTCAAAACCGGCGGCAGGACGGCTGGCCAAAAAAGCGCAACAGCTCAAGACAGTTCTTCCGGGCTATATACGTCAAGCCCAGGAATCCAGAGAACTGAACGTGCCCCTAAAAGAGTTGCTGGAAGTTGACCGCGATATAGAGCGGGCAATCTGCCTGATACTTGGACCCGTGCTCGGCAATGAGTTTCGCGAGAAAAGCACAGCAGCAATTCATATACTCCGACAGATACTCGGCCGGTACAGTATCCCTGTCCATCCACAATAAATCCGGCTTTCGCCGGATTATTTCTTACTCTTTGATTCAACGTATTCTTTAAGCGGGCCCATGTAGTAGTCCTTCCAGCCCCGGTCAAGATTTTTAGCTTCCTTAGGGGGCATATCGGAATGCTCAAGAACGACCTTGGTACCATTTTTTTCTTTGGTCAGCGTGAATGAAACCTGCGATGGCTTTTCCCATTTGCCTCCGTACCAGCTCTGGACCAGTTTTTTATACTTTACGACTTTAGTGTTGGCACCGAAAACATCCCCTCCCCATAGCTTAAATTTCGAACCCGCTTTACCGGTCATTGTCGCCGGTCCGCCGCCCCAGCCGTCAATATCCTTTGAATCGACCAGCGCTTTCCAGACCGACTCGATCGGGGCCCTTATAGTATACGTTTGTTTGATGGTTTTCATGTTTTGATAATATCACAAGGCGTTACGGCCGACAAAACTACTTCAGAAACTGCATCGGGTCCAGCCATCCGGAGAGTTCGGGTTGTTTTTGAACGTACCCGAGGATGTTAATGACCAGGCCTTTATGGATACCGAGGTGAAGATGCTTGCGTTCACCATCCGTCTCGGTCGAGTAGCCCTTGCCCAAGATGCCGATAGTCTCCCCTTTTTTTAACTGCTGACCGATGCCCGGCATTATGCTTGCCAGTTCTAAATGACCGTAAATGATCGTAACCGGCTGGCCATAAAGCATACATGACTGAACCGCCACGCCACCATAGCCGGTGGCATATTTTTTCAATAATAATGTGCCTTCACAAATTGCCGGGACCGGAATGTCTATATTCGCCTCATCGGGAGTTGTCTCAAAATCAACACCGGTATGGTAGCCCGTGAATTTCTCGGGCGATACCGGGGAATTGGAGGGGGTGACATACAACCCGAATGTTTTTTTCGTTATCCGTGATGGATTCTCTATTGAAGCAGCACGGCTGCCGGCAGACGAGTTATCAGGAGACACGGCATTCGGTTCGGGAGTGAGTTTATACGCGTAAAGCCACACTAACGCGATGATCACGATCACGGCCAAGACAACGAGAGCAAGTCGTTCTTTCATTTATTTACGGATGAAATAGTCGGGCCCGAAAAGCCAGCGAGTGATACGCAGTGAAAAATAATGTCCGACATGAGTGATCAATGCGCCGATACCGATCATAAAGATGATGATGCCGGACCAACCGGGCAATGGCCTGCCGCTCATAACCCACCACCCGATTCCGATCAGAAGTATGCCCAATAAAATGCCGCTGATATCGAGGAATGTATAGAAGATCTTGCCGATAAATGAGGATATTTGTCTGATCATGGATCGATATAATGGTAGATATTGCCGGACGAAAAGTAAAGCATGCCTGGCAGTGGCTTACGATACCGGATCCGTCGGATATCGTGCCGAGATCAGGAATATCAAAAGCCCGATGCCGATAAAGACGGATGCCGCAAAAAATGCCGTCGTCGGATTGTAAACCTGCCACAGATAGCCGCCGATGATGCCGGCTAGGAGCGCCCCGATGCCATTGGAGGCGTTCATAAGGCCCAATGCTCCGCCCCGGAGCTCCGGGACGCTCAGCTGGGCGGCCAGGGAACGCTGGACGCCATCAGTAAATGCCGGAAAAAGGCCCAAAAATAAAAATCCGCAGAAAAGAACGGGCATAGAGGAGGCCCGGTTAATGATAAAATAACCGCCGAGCAAAAGAAGATATCCGATACTGATGACCGCCCGGGCGCCGATCCGATCACTTATCTTGCCGGCCGGTATCGAGAATACCGCATATGAGATACTATAGACCGCATAAAAAAGAGGAATGTCGGCAATGATAAGGCCGAGAGACTTCGTCTTTAAAAGCATGACCGCTATCGGCAGACTTCCGATCGCCAATACAAAGGTGCCCAGAAGCACACCCTTGAACTGGGCTGATAGTTGTCGAAATGAACCGATCCGGAGTCCTTTAGAAATCCCCCGCCCGGTTACATCGGATATGAAGAACAGCGTCAGAACGGCCAGAATGCCTATTAAAAATGCGGCGCTGAACACGATATCAAATCGTAAAGGAAAATAGCGCAAGAAAAAGTAGGCAGCCAATGGGCCTAAAATAGCCCCGGTCGTGTCCATGGCCCGATGATAGCCGAATGACCTTCCAAGCTCCTCCTGAGGGGTTGAGAGCGAAATAATGGCATCCCGGGGAGCATCGCGCAGGCCCTTGCCCACCCGGTCCAGAACACGCAGGCCGAGCGCCCCGGTGACGGTCGAAATCAGGATATAGAACGGCCGCGTCACAACCGAAACGATATAACCCGAGACAACGAAGGGTTTCCGACGTTGAACCCGGTCCGAGAGATGACCGGAGTAGATCTTGAAAAAATTCGATACCGCTTCCGCAGTACCGTCAACGATTCCCAGCGACGCAGCTCCGGTCTTCAATACTGATGTGAAAAATGCCGGAAAAACGGCAAAAACCATTTCTGAAGAAAAATCGTTGAAAAAACTGGTCAGACCGAGAAAAAAAATGTTCCTCGGCAGGCCGAGTATGCGGTCTCTCATATCAATCAATCATAGAACGTGGCTGATAAAAAATCAAAGACGAAAAAGTCACGCTAGCAGCGTGACGGTTCGGTAAATATCTCCCGGACCCGGAACAGAACATCGTCCCAGGCCGGACAGCAGATAACGCCGGCCCGAGTATCAGCGGTATCGCTATGGCCATAGAGAAAGACCAGTCCTTCATATGCGGGACTCAACGCCGATAACAACTCCTTACGGTCATCAACGATTCCCACCACCTCCGGATAGAGGTATTCCAGGACCATAGCCTTAAAGGCCAAACCATCGTTGTGCACGATGCCTATGGGCAGCATCTCCAGAGGCGCCACCGGAAATTCATATCGCCGGAGCCAGTCTCGGGTAACAGTCCGGAGCGACTCGGATCGGATCGTCAAAAACAGTCCGATGGGAATATGGGTCTCGATCTTTTGCAACGCTTCGGAGGCGCCTTCCACCATCGAAAAGCCTTCATGAAGTTCAGGAGAATCAAGACGCTCGGTACACCATCGCTCTACCGCCTCCATATCCCAGTACGGCACCGGGTTACGGCCATATTTGGCCCACATCGCCTCAGCGGTCAGATTTTCCGGATTACCAAAGGCCCCTAAAAGGCCTCTCATGAAACCGGGACCCGACCTGGCGATGGTATCGTCGATATCGAAGGCCAAGACACGTGCCTCGCACTCCTGAAGCAACTCCTTCAGACCACGCAAAGAATCAGGGACCTGCATCATTGTTAAGCTACGATTGCCCCATACATATCACGATGTCGGATATAAATCAAAAAATGAAACGCAAGAAGTAATGATGAATCGGCCGAATAAAAAACCGCCCGGAATATTTATGGCGGTTTTTTGAACTACAAACTAAGTTATGCCCGCCACGAACCCTGGTCGCCGCCTGCCCAGTAGTACACAAACAGCAAGATATAGATGATGTGATCGTCGACGATGTAGGCACTCGTACCGGCATACGGAAACGCCAGTTGGGCAAAATAGTAGAGAAACATCAGAAGAATACCTGCTACTGCCGACCAGCGGACGCCTATGCCGAGAATCAACGATAGGCCAAGAATCGCCAATCCGTACTCATTGAGCTGATTCACCCAGCCGATATTGGCCGGCAGAGCAAACCAATGGTAAAAGGCCGGGAATGTCTTTGCACCACTGAGGAAGCCTGAGGCTGTCCAGGCCGGATTCATGATCTTCGATAATCCGGCATAGAAAAATGTCCACCCGAACGCGATCCGAAGAAGGCCGAGTACGTCTGATTTATTCATAATCCACCTCCATTTCCCGGTTGTTCACTCTTCAATTGTAGCACCTTGGCCCCCAAAAAGAATAAGCCTGTCGATAGTGCTTCGGAGACAAGGCAGTAAGGACATATGGCATGGATCAACACTATCTGTGCGAACACGAACCAAATCGATCCGACAAAACCGATAACGGAGAAATACGCCACGATGTGAAATAACCGGATATCTCTAGTTGTGCTATAGGCCATACACAATAACAAGATCGCCGCATAGAAGATCAGCCCGATCAGTGCCACCGGCACACCCAACATAGAGGCATACGGGCTGGTAAGCACCTGTTCGCATCCGCCGACCGAACATGGCGGAATGGCATTCGTGAAGTGCTCGACGGTCAGGTATGTCGCATCCAAAAATCCGGCAAGAGCAAGAATTATTGACCCGAAAAGGATGGCCCTAGGAACTGAGGGCTCCATCGAGGAGTTGTTTGAATTCGTCATAGCCGTTCGGCTGGATATAAATACCATTCAAGAAAAATGACGGGGTCGAATCGACGCTGGAATCGCGTCCGGTCTGCAGGTCGTGCTGGATCCGCGATGACACATCGCCTGAAGCAACATCTTTGTCGTACTGGCTCATATTCAGCTGAAGCTGTTGAGCATATTGCCGGAACAGATCAGCGGCAGTCCCCTGCTCAGACCAATCATTCTGGTGTTCATAAATGAGGTCGTGCATCTCCCAAAACTTGCCCTGTTTGGCGGCCGCCTCAGCCGCATTGGCGGCCGGAATTGCATTGGGATGCTGTGACAAAGGAAAATTTCGGAAAGCCAGCAGTACACGGTCCTGATACTCCGTCATGAGCTTTTTGACTATCGGATGGAAATATCCGCAGGCCGGACACTGATAATCACCGTACTCTACGAGTGTTATCTTGGCGGTGGCGGGATTGCCCAGGACATGGTCACTCGCGTCCACCGGCTGCGATACGGTTTTCTGACCCGGTTGATTCTGCATTACCTCATAGATACCGAAACCCAGGATTCCCAGAACAACAACGGTTATGCCCAGCACAATAAGTGTATTTTTCATGGTTTTTTTATTATACAGATATATTCTGAAAAATTAAAGCCTGCTCTCTGTGCATGCGCAGAAGCAAACGATGCGGCCAAGAGACCTGCTATAAAAGCTGAGAGTATACTAAGTTTTGTTCTCATGAGAAGTTCCGATACATCTTATATCCCGCCCAGACACCCGCTAATCCTCCGATCGTCGACCAAATGATAGAACCGACGGAGAAGAACGACTGGTCTCCCCACAGTACCGGGATATAACTGCCGGCAGTAGAACCGATGATGAGCCCGAGCATAACCCACGCTTTTAATGACATGCATCAATTATATACTGAAATGATCAAATCAAAACAGCCCTTATCGGAGGCTGTTTTGATTTGATGAACTATCCCTCAAAGCCCTGAGTGAACAATTGTCGGTCCTGGGGAAAGAACAGCAATGTCATGTGGTAAATGGCATACGTAATGAAAAATGCGGCCAGTACATCTATCGAGTAGTGGAGATGGCCCAACAGCATGCTCGTGCCGAATACCACGGAGGCGGTTAAGAAGAGATACCGGAGAACGCGATCATCCCAGAACATCAGGCACAGCAGAAAT
>JAHFKT010000023.1:5889-10080 GCA_023245235.1 Candidatus Yanofskyibacteriota bacterium | reverse complement strand
GGGCTACTCGGGCAATGTCGTGATAGAAGCCGCCGTAGATCGGATTCGCGTAGCCGACATTGCCCGAGTAGCCCGGGTCAGTGGTATACGTGAGGTCAACACCGCCGATCTTGCCGATGTCCACTCCGCCGGCCGGGCTTACCGTGACATCGCCATAGAGCATTCCGCTCAGGGCCCCGCCGGTATGAGTGTCGGTGTAGGAAAAATCAATGAGCCGGAGAGCGCTGCTTGTTGCGGATGCCGAGGCTATCCTCAGGGTTGAGCCGTCCCATGCCCAGAATCCGCCGAACGCTCCGGCGTTATTGAACTGGAGCTGCTGATCGGTACCGCCGGGGGTGCCGCTGCCGCTCGGAGTACCGCACCCAAAAAGCCCGCCGGTCCATTGGAGGAACATCGAGCCGTTACAGGTAGATAATCCTCCGCTGAAGTATTGCGAGGCGGAGGCAGCGCCGACCACTTCGAACTTTGTTTCAGGCAGAGTCGTGCCGATGCCGACGTTGCCGCCTTTAGTGACATACAAGAATGAATTACCCGACGATGAGGCGACGTTGAAGAGGTCATTATCACCGGCGGTGCCTTTGATGACCAGCTTTTGGTTAGCTGTCGTCGTACCGATGCCGACATTGCCTCCGCCTCCCTGTATCGTAAGGGCGTTGAAGCCGGTAGCGTTGATCTGAGGATTAACGGCTCCGAGAATGAGGTTCCCGGAAGTCAGGGCCGTGACCTCGCTGCCGCTCGCCGATTGGGCGGCATGAAAACCGTCAACGGTATCGGCATTTATCGAATAACCCGAGGAGCTGATCCTTTGGCGGGGAGCAAGGTTGTCATACGTTACTCCGGTACAAGAATTGGAAATTTGAGCGGCGACCTCAACATTCAGGTAGACGGTGTCGGTACTCTGAAAATCAAAGTCTAACGTATCAAGGCCGGAGCCGATATCAACGTTAAAGACGCCGTATCTGACACTGGCGACCATCGTGTTCGGGGTACTGGCGGGCCATAGTTGCGTATCGGGTCCGCCGACCGTGGCGTCATCATAGAAAGAGAACCGGAAGCAGTAATCCGTTCCGGGCCCGCCCAGCAGATTCCCGCTGCCATCCAACAGGCGGCCCTGATAGCTGAAGATCTTGGGTACGCCGGTCGCGGCGAAAACCCCAAAGACCGAGAAGAACACGCCGCCTGCCAGGAGGAGGGCTATCAGTACGCTGAGAACTTTATTTTTCCGGTTGGATAATATAAGCGGGTTCATATTTCTGCGCATAACGACTTTGTATTTTTCTGTCGATGCTGACCGATGTGATATAAAAAAGCAGAACGGTTACTATCGATAAGGCGAACAGTCCGACATACATCAGATTTCTGTATACATTTGCCGGTTTGAATAAAAATTCCCGTATCTGCTCATAAGCCATACTGAATTTATCAAAGATGCCTTCGTCTTCAGTAGTTTCTTTCGTACCCTGGCCCTCTAAATAATCAGAAAGCGATCGCTCACTCACTACCCATGCTACCGAATGGTAAATTTGTTTCCCGATTATCTTCCGGTTTCTTATGAGCTGGCCGATATAATCAGGCGAATAACCCGTCAATTTTGACGCCTCTTTCAGGCTGACCATTTTTCCTTGATTTTCCATATGAATTCAGGGTTCTCGACTATCGAGATTTGATATGAAACTCGATGGTCGCGACTGGTAATTTAAGCTTGTCTTCTGCGTGACTAAATTATACACCCGAGGCCGCTCAATATCTGGAATTTTTAACCTTAGAAACCCCCGAATTTTCAAGGATCAGGTCAGAATGGTATACAAATATAAGCAAAATAAAAAAACTGACCGGTTTAGGTCAGTTTTAGCCCCAAAAATTAATCCCTATAACAAATGGTAAAGATATATAAACATTCATAATCGAAAAGATTACTACTCCATAATAAATTCACGATAAAAACCTTACAACAATAATTAACTTAGATACGCAAGGTACGTGAGCGGCGGGAGCGACGCAGATCTTCTGATGATGCGACCGCTCCGAGTCAGAAAGTGCCCGATAATGAAAAAACTTATCAACTTTTTTCTCTTGACACCTTTCGGCAAGAATCAAAATTACGCCACAGCCAGCCTCCCGGATGAGCAATTAAGAAATAGAAGATCTGTTTTGAGCGAGTTTGTTTTCCGGTGTTTCTTTGGTATGATCCGCCAGGTACCTATAACAATCATGGATGAGCCGAATAAAGTTGTAACGGTGATAATGCGATCAGTGATAAAAACATTGAACGACGCCGCGCACGAGGCGAACCGCAACGCTTCTCAATGTGCCGGTGTTGATGATACCGCCGACTGCTACTATCAGGGTCTGCGTAACGGTTATATCCAGGCGGCGAAATTGTTACAGCAAAAATACGCGTCCGTGCTGGACGGCGAGGCCGGTCACGGTCCAGCGTCAATGCTCACCTTTTCGGCGGAAGATAAGAGGATACTGGAGGGTTTCGGCATCAAACTTGACCCCACCGACTAACGTCGGTTTTTTGATCCGATACCGCTTTACAAGAAGGTGAGAATGCGCTAATATGGCAGGAACATGTTTGCCATTATCAAAACAGGCGGGAAACAGTACAAGGTCGCTGAGGGCGATGTTTTAATGATCGAAAAGCTTGAGACCGAGGGCGACCAGGTCGTCTTTGACCAGGTGCTGTTGACGGCCGACGGCGAGAAGGTCACGCTCGGCAAGCCGATGGTCAAAGGAGCGACGGTAAGCGCGAAGATCATGGAATCCGGCAAGGGTAAGAAAAAGATGGTATTCCGATATAAGGCCAAAACCCGCTACCGTAAAAAGAAAGGTCATCGTCAGCCATACACGAAAGTGCAGATAACAAAAATCTCGGCTTAGCCGAGATTTTTGTTATTGACCACAACGTTCGGGGGTGGTTTAGTTAAGATAAGCAGCTCTTTTATCTGAAGAATCATGGGTGATGATGAATATTTCGAGCCCGAAGATACCGGGCCGGATGAGTTCAAGGAACTTGATGAACTCGTTGAAATGGCCAAGTTCAGCACTGCCCGAAAGGATGACCGGTATCCCAAATATGATGCCCGCATCCAAATGATAGAGCTCATGGCCGACGAGGTTGATCCCGGCGATATCCGGGTCTATCAGCAGATGGGTAGAAGCTGGGTGACGGAGGTGTTGTACAAGGGCATTACCTTTATCACCTTCACCGACTATAAACCGGATTGGTCGAAGGAAGAATAAGGACCGCTCATTTCAGGGGCGGTTTTTTTTTACTTTCGGTATTCCAGAGCGTTCTTGAGCGTTGTCTCGTCGGCATACTCAAGATGAGAGCCGGAAGACAGTCCGCGGCCGAGGCGGGTCACGGTGACCAGGGCATGAGGAGTAAAGAGATCTTTCAGATAGAGGGCGGTCGTCTCGCCGTTTGTGTTCGGATTGGTGGCGATGATGAGCTCGACCCGCTTCTCCTTATCGGTCAGGTCGCCCAGGCGCTGCTGGAGCTCTTTGACCCGGAGGTTCTGGGGCAGGATGCCATCAAGAGGATTTATCGAGCCGCCCAGGACGTGATAGAGGCCTTTGTAGAGGCCCGTCTTTTCGATCGAATCGAGGTCGGTGACCTTTTCTACCACCAGCAGCTTGGCTTTATCGCGGTTGTGGTCGTGGCAGACGGCGCACAGTCCGTTATCGCTGATATTGAAGCACTGCGGACAGAACGATATCTCCTTTTTCAGATTCGCGATGGCTGAACCAAGCTCGGTCAGGTCCTGCTCCGGCTTGTCCAATAATGCCAGCACAAAGCGGGCGGCCTGGCGGGGACCGACGCCCGGCAGACGCTGGAATAGTTTTACGATCTCTTTAAAGCGCGGGTTCATTAGAATAGTTCATTTATCTCATCGATATTCTGGCCGTGGTTTAAATATTCATCGGTGTAGCCGGTCTGTCCGTCAATGGAGAATTTCAAACTTGAGGGATCGATACGGAACTTAAGTTCGCCGGTCGGGCCGTTGCGGTGTTTGGCGATGATAAGTTCGGCCAGGTTTTCTTTGGCCGGGTCGAGCTGATCCTTTGACTTGCTCTTGTCTTCGCGGTGGATGAACATGACCAGGTCAGCATCCTGTTCGATGGAACCGGAATCGCGGAGGTAGGACAGTTTCGGCTTATGGCCTTCCCTTTGTTCAATAGCGCGGG
>JAHFKT010000023.1:0-5879 GCA_023245235.1 Candidatus Yanofskyibacteriota bacterium | reverse complement strand
ATATTCAGCTCCTTAGCGAGGCCCTTCAGGCCGCGGGATATCTCGGTCACTTGCTGGACCGGACTGTCATAATTGCGCCTGGAGCTCATCAACTGCAGATAGTCCACGACAAGCAATCCCAGCCCATGTTCTGACTGAAGCCGCCGGGCCATGGTCCGCATCTGAAGAATGTTGGGTGAAGGCGAATCGTCGATATAGATGGGCAGGGTCTTCAGTTCATCACAGGCCATCGTAACCCGGAGCAGCCCGTTGCCGTCATGGGCCAGCTTGCCGGTCCGGAGCTCCCATAAGCTTACGCCGGAGGCCAGGGCGATAAAGCGGTCCACGACCTGATCGAGGGACATTTCCATACTGAACAGGCCCACCGGAACCCCCTGCTTGGCGACGTTGTAAGCAAGGTTTATGGCGAGCGCAGTTTTACCGACAGATGGCCGGGCGGCGAGAATAATAAGATCTGACTTTTGGAGGCCGCCGAGAGTATTGTCCAGGTCCAGATACCCGGTCTTATGGCCTCTGAGATTGCCGTCCTGCTGGGTGGTAATGCGGACGATTGCCTCGTCCAGGGCGCTTCCGACGTCGGAAAAGTTTTTGTTGAGGGATTTCTGGGATACGGCGAACAGCTTCTTCTCAGCTTCATCCAAGAGATTCTCGACATCTTCTTCTTCGCGGTATCCGAGGCCGATAATATGATGGGCCGCGTCGATGAGGTTGCGGAGCATCTTTTTGCGCTGGACGATCTTGGCATAGGAGGTGATATGCGCTGACGTAGGCACCTCATTGGCCAAAGAGGTCAGATATGCCAACCCGCCGACCTGGTCCAGGACGCCCATTTCTCTGAGCTTGTTGGATAAACTTAAGAGATCGATCGGTTCGCGCTGTTCGAACAGGGTCAGGGCCGCTTCAAAGATGAGCTGGTGGCTGTGTTGATAGAAGTCCTCGGCCCCGATGATGTCGGCGATCCTATTAATGGCCTCTTTATCTATCAAAAGAGCGCCCAGAAGGGACTTTTCGGCATCAATGTTCTGCGGAGGCAGCTTGTCGAGGGATATTTTGGTGGCCATGGCGGGAGCCGGCGTTTTCAATGGCTCTATTATCTCAATAAAACAAAACGGCGCAAGTGCGCCGGCGTTGAGAAACTGTGGAGATTGCTTCCTATTTCTTTTTTATCAGCGGACCGTACGCGGTATCATCTATTTGATAACCGGATCCTTCAATTTGAGAGCGGATCTTGTCGGCAAGACCAAAATCTTTTGCCTTTCGGGCGTTTTCGCGTTGAATGACCAGAGCTGCAATCTCCGGATCCGGCTTTTGGGGTTTTGGAAGTACCCCGAGACCGGTCAAAAAGTTCCTTATCCCGTTCAATTCTTTGAGGTTACCGATCGCGACTCCGTCGGCAAGCAATGAGTTGGCCTGTTTGATCATCTCAAAAGCGAACCCGAGCGCTCCCGGAACATTAAAGTCATCCTCCACCGCTTCCTGCCTCGATTTATCCAAGGTTTCCAATTGTTCGCGCTCATGTCCGGCAAGCGGTCTATTGCCTTCCCAGTCCTCCGACAGTTTCCAATTGAACTCGCTCAGCCGTTGCACGGCCGCCATGCTTTGTTTCATGATTTCTTCCGAATAATCAAGCGGCGAACGATAATGCGCGCTCAAGAAATAAAAACGGAGAGCTTCCGGCGAATATTTTTTGAATGCCTCATGGAGAGATAAAAAGTTGCCGAGTGATTTCGACATTTTCTCATCTTTGTTCACCAGAAATCCGGCATGCATCCAATATTTTACAAAGGGGACTTTTCCGGATGCCGCCTGCTGTTGGGCGATCTCGGCCTCATGGTGGGGGAACTTCAGGTCCTGGCCTCCGCCGTGGATGTCGTACTGCGGTCCGAAGAAATGTTCTGATATGGCTGTGTCTTCGATATGCCAGCCGGGGCGGCCTTTGCCCCACGGTGAATCAGCGGCCCAGTCATATGAATAGTTCTGAGCCTTCCAGAGCACGAAATCGCGGGGGTGGCGCTTGTTCTTCTCCATCTCAACCCGTTTTTCGGCTTCGAGGTTCTCAATGACCTGTCCGGATAATTTGCCGTACTGGGCCGGGAAATCTTTCTCGTATTTTTGGATATCAAAATATACATCCTGATTGCCATCGGGGTCTATTGCGCCCTCGCCCTCGGCTTTCAGGGTCGGCATCGCGTAGGCATAGTCCCGGTTGATAAGCTTTTCAACCTGAGCAATTATCTGCGGGATGTATTCGGAGGCTTTGGCATATTCGGCCGCATTTACTTTGAGGCCAGCCATGTCCTCCAGAAAAGCGGCTGTATATTTTTCGGCCAGTTTCTGGGGCGTGGTCCCTTCATCTCTGGCGCGCTTGATGATCTTATCGTCGATATCAGTGATGTTTTGGATGTATTTAACATCGTAGCCTTTATACTTGAGGTATTTGGCTACAACATCAAAGATGACAAAGGTCCGGGCGTTGCCGATATGGATATAGTCATACACTGTCGGACCGCAGACGAATATGTTGAGCTTTTTCTGTTCAGCGGGCGAAGGAAGCAGTTCGGTTTTTTTTGTCAGCGTATTATAGATCTCCATATCACAGGAATAACATAGCCATGACGCTCACGGCCATAAGTACCAATAGTATATAGGCAAGGATATTGGAGTACAACCGGCTCGTATACTGGCCCATGACTTTGGGGTTGTTGGCCATATGGATGACGATACCGATCATGACCGGCGACAAAGCTCCGAAAATAACAGCGGTGTAGTAGAGAATATTGACCGGATCAAAACCGAGAAGGGGAATGGCCAGGCCCAGGATGGTGGCCAAAATGATGACGATATAGAACTGCTTGGCTTTGCCGAACTGTTTCTCAAACCCATTGCGCCAGCCGAATGCTTCGGCTAATGCATACGCGGCCGAACCGGCCAATACCGGAATAGCAAGCGTACCGGAAGCCAGAATGCCGATGAGGAAGAGAGCGTTAGCGTACGGCCCGGCGATGGGGCGCAGAAGCTGGGCGATCTGGCCGATCGAGCCGACATTATAAAATCCGTGGGCAAATAGGGTCGTAGAACTTAGGACGATAATGAAAAACGTGATGATATTTGAAAAGGCCATGCCGTAGTAAATGTCTTTGTACATGGCGCCGACCTCATTGCGGATGATGTATTTCGATCGCGGTTTCAAATGGGGCTGGATGTCGGGAATCATATCGAGTTTCTGTTTGACCAACTCTTCTTCCACCGCCTCGGATGCCTGCCAGAAAAAGAGATAAGGCGAAATAGTGGTTCCAAAAATTGCCACGAGCATGGCGATATAACCTTTGTTCCATATGAACTGAGGCACGACCGCGCGATATGCTATTTCGCGCCAGGGTTGGTCGATAAGGAGCGCCGCCGCGATATATGAGAATAGAATAATGGCGATCCACTTCAGGTAATGGGCGATTTGACGATACGAGAGAAATATCAGAAGAACGATGACCGTTCCGGAAATGACGGCTGACAATAAAATAGCCGGTACTGGCACTAAAAGCTGAATCGCGGCCGCCATCGCCGAAATATCAGCTCCGATATTGATGATATTGGCGATGAGGATAGCGGCGGTAATAATGAGCAGGATCCATTTCGGATAATGCCGTTTCATATTACCGGCTAAGCCCCGGCCGGATACCAAACCGATGCGGCCGCACATCCGTTGGATAACTATCATGAACGGCAGGGTCACAATAACAGTCCACAGTGTGGCTAAACCGAATTTAGCTCCGGCAATGGAGTAAGTGGCAATACCGGATGGATCGTCGTCGGCGGCGCCGGTGATAAGGCCGGGACCGAGCGACTTCCACAATGAACTAAGCTTTTCGAACATCTTTCCCATTGTAGCATTTTTATCGGGATTAGCTTCCGGTAATTGTGGAATTAGCACTCTTGACACGAGAGTGCTAATTGCGATAGGATGGCGGAATGATCAGCCGACGCCAGAATTTACTGCTGAATTTCATCATTAAAGAGTATATCAAGACGGCCAAGCCGGTGCCTTCATCTTCCATGTCCAGAAAAGCAAAGCTTAAGGTCAGCCCGGCCACCATCCGCAACGACATGAATGACCTGGAGGCCCGCGGATATCTGGCCCAATTGCATACATCCGGCGGCCGGGTGCCGACCGACAAGGCCTACCGGTATTATGTGAATGAACTATTGAGCGAACCACTCCGGCTTGCCGTCAGTCCTCAAGACAAAAAAAGCATTGCCGCCGCATTGACGAAAGCCGGCAAAGATTGCCGGGCCATCAACAAAGCTGTCGCCAACATTCTTTCAGAACGTTCGGGAGGCCTGGTCATCACCGGCATCGCCCAAGACGCCGAGTTTTTCAAACAGGGCCTGGTATCTTTATTCCGGCATCCGGAATTCAAAGAAGCCGGCAATCTCTTCCAGCTGGCCAGTTTCTTTGAAGGATTTGACCTGATGTTCCAGCTTATAGAGCGGGAATTCTTCCATACTCTCGGCACGCCCACAGGACTGCCGATCCAGATATTGATAGGCCGGGAAAATCCGTTCCGGCAGATCAGGGGCGAGACGATAATGTGCACGAAATATCTTCTCCCGGGCGATATCATCGGGTCCCTGACGCTTATCGGTCCGACCCGGATGGATTATGAGAAGAACCTGGCCCTTATCAAATACATGACAGAACAGTTACAAAAATTTAACCAAACATAACCATGAGCGACGAACAAAAACCAAAAGAACCACAGCCGGAAGCAGATTTTAAAGAAAAAGCCGAAGAGTACCTCAACAATTGGAAACGCGAACGGGCCGACTTCCTGAACTATAAGAAAGATGAGGCCAAGCGCGTCGAAGAGTTCGTAAAGTTCGCCAATGAGGACGTGATACTGGAGACAATGGAGGTTGTGGATGACCTGGAGCTCGCGGTCAAAGAATTGCCGAACGTCGGCCTCGAACAGATCGTAAAGAAGTTCAGCGAGTTATTTAAGAAGTACGGAGTGGAGCGGATCAATACCGGCGGACCGTTCAATCCTGAACTCCACGAAGCGGTAGAAACAGAGCAGGGAGGCACGAAGATGCAAGAAGTCAGGGCCGGCTACACTATGAATGGCAAAGTCATCCGCCCGGCACGGGTAAAAATAGTCAAATAACCAACTAAAAAATAAAACCATGGCAAAAATATTAGGAATCGACTTAGGGACAACGAATTCAGCGATGGCGGTCGTAGAAATCGGCCAGCCGAGGATACTGGAAAATAAAGAGGGTATGCGCACTACGCCGTCCGTGGTGGCAGTGGGTAAGAACGGCGAGCGGTATGTCGGCGTGACGGCCAAGCGGCAGGCCGTGACCAATCCCAAGAACACCATCTATTCGGTGAAGCGACTTATCGGCCGCCGTTTTTCGGATGCCGAAGTACAGAAAGATAAACAGCTTCTGCCGTACGAGATACGCGAGGGTTCCAGCGGCGATGTCGAGGTAAAGATGGGCGACAAATGGCTGAAGCCGGCTGAAATTTCGGCGATGATACTCCAGAAACTGAAAACTGACGCCGAAGACAAGCTCGGTGAAAAAATAACCGAAGCCATTATCACGGTACCGGCATATTTTGACGATGCTCAGCGCAAAGCGACCAAGGATGCGGGCGAGATCGCCGGCCTGACCGTGAAGCGCGTCATTAATGAACCGACCGCGGCCGCATTGGCCTACGGTTTCAATAAGAAGAAGGACGAGAAGATCGCCGTCTATGACTTGGGCGGCGGCACCTTCGATATCTCAGTATTAGAGATAGGCGATGATACGATCGAGGTCAAAAGCACCGGCGGCGATACCCACCTCGGCGGCGATGATATTGACCAAAAGATAATCCATTA
>JAHFKT010000036.1 GCA_023245235.1 Candidatus Yanofskyibacteriota bacterium | reverse complement strand
GCCGACACCTTCGTCGCCATCGTCGACCCCGTCGTCATGAGCGCCACGGTCAACGCGAGCTTCACCTTTACGGTAGCCGGAGATGACGCTGGCACCATTTTCTCTCAACCTTGTGATGACCTCAGTGTTACGGCCACGGCCATTCCCTTCGGAACATTGGCTCCGGGCGTGCCGAAGGTCGCCTGCCAACAGCTGACCGTCTCCACCAACGCCACGAACGGCTTTGCGGTCACGCTCCATCAGCTGACCAACATGCTCAACGGCACCGGTGATGATATCGATGTGTTCCAGGACGGAACCCCTCCGGGTCCGACAACTCCCTGGGCGTCCCCGTCAGCATCAGTCGGCAGTGAGAATACCTACGGTCATTACGGTATCTCCACGGATGACACCGATTACAGCTTCTCGGACGATACATGGGACGGTTTCACCGGCACAACCCCATATGCGGTCTTCGCGGACGCTGGACCTGTCGACACAAGCTCAACCGTTGTCGCCGTCAAGATCGAAGTCAGCGCTCTCCAAGAGCCGGGTAACTACCAGAATACCCTGGAGTATGTCGCGACGCCGGTCTTCTAGGCGTCAGGCTTAGCGCATCCCTCAACAATCCCGCTGTCGACAGCGGGATTGTGTTTTAAGGTAATTATTACTAGAATAAATCTAATAAACTGCTAACGTATCATCGATGAAAAAATTTATATTAGCCCCGCTGACCGTAGTATTCGCCGCCCTAGTTTTTATAGTTCCCTTATCAAAAGCGGCCGATACGGCCGGAGTCAAGATACAGCCGGCCATCGTGGACGATAAAGTCGATCCGGGTCAGGTTTTTCATACAGTATTGCAAGTGACCAACGTCGGCGCCGCCGGCGAGACCTACTACTTTGATACCCGGGACATCGCGGGAGTGAGCGATTCCGGCCAACTCCAGCTTCAGCCGGCCGATACTCAGAAAACAGGCTATGAGCTGAGCAGCTGGGTCAGCGTCAGCCCGAGTTCGGTCGGCGTTGAGCCCGGACAGACCAAGGATGTTGCCGTGACCGTAACCGTGCCTCAAAATGCCGCCGCCGGGGCTCATTACGGCGCCGTGTATGTCTTAACCCATCCGCCCAAGATAAGTGACGTCAGCGGGTCAGCTGTCGGATACGGGGTCGGCATGATCCTTTCATTGAGGGTCGGCGGCCAGGCCGTTGAGGGCATGAACATCAGGGAGTTCAGCACCGGCAGACTGATATACGGCGGTCCTGATGTTACGTTCATCACCAAAGTCGAGAATGTCGGCAATGTACTGATACGGCCGCATGGGCCGCTGGAGATACGGGATATGTTCGGCAGAAAGGTCGGCAGTCTGATAGTGAATGCGACCGGCGGAGTAGTTCTGCCGCATGCCATCAGACAGTTCCAGAACAGCTGGACGGGTGACTCACTCGCTTTCGGCCGTTTCGATGTCATCGAAAGTCTGGTCTACGGCGAGAATGCCCAGCAAACAGTTTCCCGTTACACGAGCTTCTGGATCCTGCCGGTCAAGATAATTTTCCCGGTATTGGGCGGGGCCCTCGTATTGATCGGCCTGGCATACTGGCTGATCCGGAGACAGATCAATAAAAAACTCGAGGAGATGGGCAAAGTCGGCGGCCGCTCCCGCGGTTCGAAAGGAATGCATACCATGCTTGTTGTGGGCGTGGTATTGGCCCTCCTGGCGATCCTCCTGCTGTTAGTGTTGTTCATCTTTCTTGCCTAGATACAATGTCCAGAACCGGATACATCAGTTTCTACTTGTTTTTGGCGATGCTTGTTTTGGCATGGACAACCGCCCCCTCGGGCGTGAGACTCGGTAATTTGGTCCGGTACCCGTTGTCAGAGCTGGCCCTGGGCATCGGCATGACCGTCAGCGTGCCCCCGAATCCACTGAACACAGTCAACGAGCAACTGGATAATAAGGCCAGGGTCCTGACCCGGCAAGAAGAAGATTTCCAGCAGAGGGTCCGGTATTTCAGCTTGTTTTTCGGTCTCGCGGTAACGGCATTGGCGGTATCGGCCCTGGACCTCGCCTGGCATCTGAAAAATAGAAAGCTTACCGCATGAAGTTCCACCATTATCATCAGAGAATAATTCAGCTCGTGGTCGTGCTGTTTTTTTGCGTGGCCGTCGGTGCCTCGGCTGCCAATCTGACCTTCATGAGCGACCTCATCTCTGATTCGGTCAAGAGCACGCCGGCCGATCACACGATAAGCTTCAAGAACACGACGCTTGTCCCCGCCTCCGGCAAGATAAAGATCGACTTTGACCCGGCATTCAGTATTCCCGCCGGGCTTACATTCGCGGATATCGATGTGACCGTGGACAGCGTCGAGAAAACGCTCGGCAGCACGCCTGATACTCCTACCGACAGGTTGGGGGTTTCGGTGAATACGGTCAGTAAAAATATTACCTTCACTCTCAACGGGAATCCCCTTGCCGCCGGTAAAAGCCTGGTCATCACGATAGGCGCCAACGCTACGTTCGACGGAACCGGGACTAAGCAGATCGTAAATCCCGCCGGCAACGGGGCCTATCATGTGAACGCCTCGACGACCGACAGCTCCGATACCGTGATAGACCAGGGTTCAACCGTCGATACCATCCTCGAACCGATAACGATGGGTACGGGAACTCCTACTCCCACCCCGACGCCTACTCCTACTCCGGCCGGCGGAAGCGGCAGCTACATCCCGTCGCCGGCGCCTACGGGTCCTGCGACCCCGACACCGGGCGGTTCGGCTACGCCGACACCGAAGCCGACCGTGAAGCCGGGTCCGGGACCTTCTGGAACTCCGACCGGAACCCCGGGCCCGTCAGGAACGCCCGGTTCTTCTGCCACACCGACAGCGGGCCCGTCAGGCACGCCGCCGACCGGACCACCCGTTCCGGCACCTGTTATCTTCCAGATAGCGGGAGCTCTTACTTCTATTATTCAGCAGTTGGCGCCGCTTGTTGCCATAGTCATGACGGGCATAGTCGCCGTCTGGACCGCCATCGAGGTCCTGCCGATCTTAAGTTCAGCCAATAATCTCGGTTACTTCCTCCAGTTCATGCGGCAGATATTGGTCGCCTCCTTCGGCTTGAAAAGAAAGCGCAAGCTCGTCGGTACTGTCTACAACGCTAAAACCAAGAAACCCATCCCGCTCGTAAAAATCGAGCTCCTTGATGCCTCGTCCCGGGCATTGGACAGCCAGATCACCGATGCCGACGGCCGTTTCGGCTTCCTGGTCACGCCCGAGCCAATCACCAAAGAGACCATGGACCTCCAGCTGAAAGCTCGCAAGGACGGCTATACTTTTCCGGCGGCCGGCATTACCCCGCCCAATGACACCATTCTCTACACGAACGTTTATATCGGCGGTATTGTCACCATCAACGTTAAAGAATTAACCCATTT
>JAHFKT010000022.1 GCA_023245235.1 Candidatus Yanofskyibacteriota bacterium | reverse complement strand
CATGTACGTCGGATTCAGGGCTCCTCCTTCCATTGCTTCATCCCAGACCTGGATCCTGCCGTCGACCGACGGTACGAGCGGCCAGGTGCTGAAGACCGACGGAGCGGGGGCGTTGAGCTGGCTGACCCCATTCTCCAATCCGATGACAGGGACCGGTGCTCTTGTCTACGGCTCCACCGCGACCACTCCGTCCGTTCCGGCCCAATTAAGCATCGGTGCGAACGGCCAATGTCTTGTCGTTACAGCCGGCCTGCCTTCCTGGCAAAACTGCGCCGCCGATCCGATCTCAACCCCGGCCGGTTCCGATACCCAGGTCCAGTTCAACAACGCCGGTTCATTCGGTGCCGATGCCGCCTTCACATTCAATGCCACATCAGGAGTTAAGAAATTAACCCTCAGCGACAGTAATTCCGGCGAATATATAGGACTTGCTCTGCTCAACACCAATACCGGCACCAGCGCCCGCAATGAGTTCTACATCGGCAATGACGCCAACGCCGACACCCTGGCCTTAGTGGTCAACAGCAGCCAGTTTTCGAGCGGCACCAATCCGACTAACTTGGCCAGCATTTACAACCGCTATGTCGCGGATCTGGCTTTGGGCACCAACAATACCGAACGGTTGCGTATCGATTCCGCCGGCAACGTCGGCATCGGCACAGCGATACCGGGCGCTTTGTTCGCGGTCGGCCCCATCTCCCAGTTCACGGTTTCCAGCCTCGGTCTCATCACTTCGACCGGCGGCGCCACCATAACCGGCTCTTCCAGTTTCAATACCAACTCCAATAGCGCGACCAGTATCAATACCGGCACTTCGACAGGCCTGGTTACCATCGGCAACTCAACGGCCGCTGAACGGGTCGCCATCATCAGCGGTAATCAGTGGAGCGTCACCGGGGTGGGCGTCCTTGCCGGTCTGACCGGACTGACCGTCGCCGGAGATACCAATGTAAATATAACCGGCTCCGGTAATACCAGTATCGGCACCGGTACCAATGGCGGCACCGTAAATATCGGGACATCAGTCGGAGCTGTTACCATCGGCGGGGGATCGAACACCCTTGATATTAATACCGGCATTTGGGACATATCTTCGGCGGGTGTTATCTCCGGCCTGACCGGTATCACCTCGAACGACGGGGCTGTTAACTTGAACACCAGCGGCGCGTCCGCAACAAATATCGCTACCGGCAGCTCGACCGGTGCGGTAAATATCGGTACCGGCAGCGCCATGGGCGCCATCGCTATCGGTAACAATCAAAACAGCCTGGCCCTTATCGGCGGGAATGCGTGGAGCGTTGACGCGGCAGGCGTTGCCACTCTCGGTACTATTACTACATCAAGTGTTCTTAACGCGAACGGCGGCCTGACCGTCGCCAGCAGTTCCGTGAACTTGCTTGCCAACTCTTCTACCGGCGCAAGTATCAACGTAGCCACGGGAACATCGAACGCCGCCGTTAACATCGGGACCAACACGGCGTCAGGCGCTATCATCATCGGCAACACCGGGAACAGCCTGTCTCTTATCGGGGGCCCGAATTGGAGCATCAATCCGGCCGGTACTCTTACCACGGCCGGCCTCGTCACCTCGAACGGCGGCCTGACCGTCGCCAGCAGTTCCGTGAACTTGCTTGCCAACTCTGCCAGCGGCGCAAGCATTAACATCGGCACAGGAACGGCGATCAGTCCGGTTACCATCGGCGGCGGCAGCAATACGGTCGCCATCAACAGTACCGGTTGGGGGATCACTACAACGGGCGCCATCACGGCTCTCGGCGTCAATGCCGGTGCCGCCTTGTTGCAGGGTTCATTGGGTCTGACGGTCACCGGCGCGGCTGTTAATTTGGATGCCACCGGCAGCGGCGCCGTGACCATCGGTTCCGGTGCAAGCACCATCGCCCTCAATAGCAATACCTGGGGCATCACCACTGCCGGCGTCGCCACCGGCTTTACCGGCATTACCAACACCGGAACACTTACTTCGTCTGCCGGAAATATCAGTTTGAACGCCAGCTCCAGTACCAGCACAACCGATATCGGCATCGGCAGTACGACCGGCCAGGTTACTCTCGGCGGCGGTTCGAACAAAGTCGTCGTCAACAGCAGTAATTGGGGTGTGACATCGGCCGGCAACTTCGGCATCGGCACGACCGTTCCAACTCGAACTCTGGACATCATGGGTACCGCCGGATCCACCGACCTCTTCAATGTCGCCTCCTCATCCGGCCTTTCGGCATTCTATATAACCAAAGGAAGTAACGTCGGCATCGGGTCTAGCGCTCCGGAATCTTTATTCAACGTCAAAGGCGGCAATATCACACTGGGTTCTCTGACCGAGAGCGCCACCGCCGACTTAAGGCTCCAGGAGACTTCAAATAACGGCAACACTTATGTCGGATTCAAAGCTCCGGCATACGTCCCCATATCCACGATCTGGACCCTGCCTTCAACCGACGGTGCTAACGGCCAAGTCTTGTCTACCGACGGCGTGGGTAACTTAGTCTGGACATCCAGTTCGTCTTTGGCCGGCATGTCCAATCCCATGACCACTATCGGAGACCTTATATATGGTTCCACCAATACCACTCCGTCAACGCCGGCCAGGTTGGCCGCCGTCGCTACCGGCTCATGTCTTATTTCTCAAGGTGTCGGTGTGGCACCGGTCTGGGGCACCTGTCCCGCCGCCTCGGTTGCCGCGCCCACCAACGGTGTTCAGTTCAATAACGCGGGAGCATTCGGCGCCACGTCAGAGTTCAAATGGGACAACACGACCGGCCAGACCGGCAAAAGCCTGCTGATAGCCAAGGACGATGGATCCAACAATAACTTATGGCCGGCTCTCGTTTTGCGCTTCAGGTCACCCACCGGTTCCGCTAGGGGAACGGAATTGGATATCGGCAACGATACGGCGACCAGGTCACTCACCCTGATCATGAACCACAGTACGTTTACCGGTACGGCGAATAACCCCGGCAATAACGGCGCTCTGATATTCAACCAGCTCAACGGCGGCCTGACCTTCGGTACCAATGCTTTGGAGAGAATACGCATTGAAGCCGGAGGCAATGTCGGCATCGGAACATCAACGATCGGTGCTTTCCTGGACGTAAAACAGGCGGCCATCAGCGGCACCAGTTCATCTCCGATCTTGAAACTGACCGGCGGCGCTCATACCGCTCTTACGAGCACTGAAGTAAAAGATGTTGATTTCACCGGCCTCGCCCGCACCGTTCAATTCACCGGAGCCGTGACGCTTGCTACCCAGCGTTCCGTCGTCATCTCTCCGCCGACCTTTACTTCTGATACTGCCACCAAGACCATCACCGATGCCAGCACCGTGGATATTACCGGCGTGCCGGTCAAAAGCACGAATATCGGCATCACGAACGCCTACGGTTTAAGGATCGAGGGCAACAGCAACGGAGCCGCTACCAATGGCTACGGCCTGGCCGTTGCCGCTCCGACCGGCTCCACCACCAACTACGCCGCGGTCTTTACCGCCGGCAACGTTGGCATCGGTTCTCTCACTCCCACTGAAGTCCTGGACATCGGCGGCTCTGCGGCTAACATCGTCTTTGATAATTCGGGCGGTCCGCATCAGATAAAAACCGCTGCCAACACCAACCTTGCGTTGATGCCCGGGGGCACCGGCAACGTCGGTATCGGCTCAACGAGTCCTACCGCCAAACTTGATATAGTCGGCGGCATAAACGCCACGGGCGCTATTACCGGCGTTACGGCCATCACCGGCACCGGCCTCATCACCGGCAGTGCCGGTCTGACCATCACCGGCGGAACCGTCAACCTTAATGTTTCAGGCGCCAACGTAACCAACATCGGCTCCGGCGGGACTGGTAACGTCAGTATCGGTACTACCGGAAACACGGTCACCCTTACCAGCGGTTCCGGCGCAACGGCTTGGAGCATAACCAATGCCGGTGTTGCGGCGCTAAATGCCACTACCATCACCGGCGCGATGAACGTGAACGTCAGCGCCAATAACGCCACGAATATAAACACCGGCACATCAACCGGCCAGGTTATTATCGGTAATACGACCAATGCAGGCGGTCAGGTCACCATTAACAGCGGCGTTCTGGCCTCCAATTGGGGCATCACCGGCGCCGGCGTATTCAATATCGGTACCAACGGCACTTTCAACTTGAATACGGCCGGCGGCGGAATGAACGTCACCAATACAACCACCGTCATTAACAGCACCGGCTCGGCCGCAACATTAATCGGCGGTAATCCCTCTAATTTCTCGCCCGCCGGTACTAATACCGGACATGTGTACATCCAAGTCGGCGGAGCGGAGGGTAACAGTACTAATGCCGGCGGCGTTACCATCGGCAGTCATGCAACCGGTGAAGCGGTCACCATCGTCAGCGGCCCGGCCGCGTCCGGCTGGAGCATAGACGGGACAGGCACATTCGTCAGCCATGGCAATGTGACCGTCACTACCGGCGGTGCCCTTACGGTCAACGGCGCAGGCCTTCTTATCGATCACAATACGAGCGGCGGTAATGGAGGTTCCTGCGCGGTCGGCGGTCAGATCTGTCTCGGTACCGGCACATCAACCGCCCAAGTCCATATTTCGGATGACACAAATGCTCAAACCGTCAGTATCGGCAACACCAGCAACATCGTTAATATAAGAACCAGTTCCTGGCAGGTGGTCTCGGGTGCGGCGAGCGGCTTTACCAGTATGGCCGTCGCCGGCGGCTACACCCAGAGCGGGGCCGCCGCCAATACCTTCACCGGGTCATCAACATTCTCCGCTGGGACTTCCGCCGTGTTCGCCGGAAACATCGGCGTCGGCACAACAACCGCGGTCGCGAGCACCATATTGCAGGTGGGGAGCGCCACTGCCACCAGCACCGGCATCAACATCAATATGGCCGATAATCAGAGCCCTCTGAAATTTTCCGTTGCAGGTACCACTAAATGGACCCAGTATGTCAACAGTAACGACTTTCGTTTCTTTGACACTCCCAATGGCGCGGACGTTATGACATTAAAATCAGGCGGCAACGTCGGCATCGGCACGACGGCCGTAGGGTCAAAGCTGCAGGTCAACGGCAACGTGGCCATCGGTTACTCCACGAGTCAGACGAGCCCGTCCACCGGTTTGGCGGTCAACGGCAATGTAGGCATCGGCACGTCAACTGCGGCTGAGAAATTGGCCATAACCGGCAATGCCATCCTCAATACTCAGGGCTTGCTCAAATTCGGCGATGCTGATACCTCCAATTGGGTCGCTTTCAAAGCGCCGACAACGGTCACGTCCAATGTCACCTGGACCCTGCCGTCAGCCGACGGCACTAACGGCCAGGTATTGAAGACCAACGGCTCGGGCGTCTTAAGCTGGACGGCCAGCTCGTCACTGGGCATGACTAACCCGATGACTCTTGTCGGAGACATGATATACGGCTCCGTCGCCGGCGGTCCCGCCACTCCGGCCAGACTAGCCATCGGCTCAACCGGTCAATGTCTTACGGTGGCCGGCGGTTTGCCCGTTTGGGGTTCTTGTTCCGGAACTACGAGTCCGGCCGGCTCCACCTCTCAGATCCAGTATAATAACGCCGGCGTATTAGGGGCGAGTTCTGTATTCACGTGGAATAACACCACTAAAACTTTAAATATCGCGCAAAGTACGAACGGAATTTATATCCCGTTGGTCGTACGGAACACCAGCGTTACCAGTTCTCCGACCACCGAAATTGATATCGGCAACGACCTGGCCTCTAACTCCTTCCAATTCATACTCAACAGCAGTGCAACCAGCAGTACGGCGTCTATTAACAATAAAACCGCTGCCGGAGCCCTGACATTCGGTACTAATAACGGAACGGAGCGGATGCGCATCACCTCCGCCGGCAACCTCGGCATCGGTACGACAACTCCGACCTCGCTGGTGGAAGTTGTCGGCGGCGTTGTAGCCCTGCCTGACGGAACAGCAACCGATCCCAGTCTCACATTCCATAATGGCGCCAGTCTCGGCACCGGTATTTGGAGCAGCGGGTCGGGCGCGGCCGGCACTCTTCGGTTCTCGACAGGCGGCACCGGCGCCGGCGTCGAACGAATGGCGATAATTTCCACCGGCAATGTCGGCATCGGCTCAACGGCGCCGGGTAAAACGCTTGATGTCGTAGGTACTATCCAGTCTTCAGGCGCCATGACCTCCAACGGCCTTCTCACCGGTACTGCCGGTCTGACCGTCACCGGCGGAACCGTCAACTTGAACGTGAATGCGGGCACCAATACTACAAATGTCGGTACGGGACTTACAACCGGTCAGGTTTCTATCGGCGGAGCAAGTAATGTGGTGCTCATCACCGCCAGCAACTTCAGCGTCAGCGTCGGCGGTACGATCTCCAACATCGCCGGCATTACCACGCTCGGGAATAATAATTTCAACACCACAGGCGCCGGTACCAACAGTATCGGGACGGGGAGTAATACCGGCGCCGTTGCCATCGGCAACGGGACGAACAGCTTGGCTCTTACCGGCGGTACCGGCGCCGGAGGCACCGGCTGGAGCATTACCACCGCCGGCGCGGCGGTCTTGAAAGGCATCACCAACACCGGGACAATAACGTCTTCCGGAGGAGGTTTCACAACCTCCGGCGGTACAGCCAACATAAATGTCAGCTCCACCACCAACGCGGTCAATATCGGAACGGGAACTACGACCGGCGCCGTCAGTATCGGCGGCGGCAGCGACCAGGTTGTCATTGACAGTACTACCTGGGACGTAACGGGAGCCGGTGCTATGAGCGGCATCACCACCCTGACCGCATCCGGCCTCATCACCGGCACGGCGGGTCTCACGACCTCCGGAGGTACCGTTAACCTCGGCAGCCTTACCAGCAACGGAACCATCAATATCGGAACAAACTCGACGAACGGCGGCGTTGTCACTCTCGGTGCTGCCGCGGCGAACCAGCACGTCAACGTCAATACCAATGATTGGACGGTAACGAACGGCGCCATAAATACCGGCTCCACCATTACCGCGTCCGGCCTTATTACCGGCACGGCGGGTCTCACGACCTCCGGCGCCAATGTTAACCTCGGCGCCGCTGTCAGCAACGGAACCATCAATATCGGAACAAACTCGACGAACGGCGGCGTTGTCACTCTCGGTGCCGCTGCGTCGAATCAGCACGTCAACATCAATACCAATGATTGGACGGTAACGAACGGCGCCATAAACACCCTCGGCAACACCATTACCACGGGGGCCGGGCGCATCACTTCGGGCGGAGGATTCACAAACACGGCCGGTGCCATCGCTTTGGATGTTACCAACGGCCAAGCTATCAATATCGGAACCAATGCCAGTAATACTAATTCCACGATCACTATCGGCGCGGCCTTAGCGAACCAGCATGTGGCCATAAGCTCCACGAACTGGAGCATCGGCACGACCGGAAATATTGCCGCAAAGGGTTATACCCAGAGTGGCGCGACCGCCAACACCTTCACCGGCACGACAACGTTCAATACCGCCGCGACTTCGGCTTTCTTCGCTGCTAACGTCGGCATCGGCACGACCGCCGTTGAAGCCGCCAATATCCCACGGTTGGAAGTGGCCAACACCTCAGCCTTAAATGTTTTGGAACTGAGGAACCTCAGCGGCACCGGCCGCAGTTCATGGGTGTTCCGTCCTGTCACCAACAGTACCAACACCGACATGCATTTCGGTGAATATCAGAACGGAACTTTTGCTGACCAGGTAACATTCCAGGCCGGCGGCAACGTGGGCCTCGGGGGAGTGACTACACCGGGTTCGCAACTCGACATGACGTCCACCGGCACCTTTGCGGCGGCCGGAGTTTCGGGCATCAACGTAGAGGCTCATACTGTAACGCTCTCCAATGCCGCCACTTATGCCACGATGCACGCAAACCAGATCGGAGCCATGACCCTGACCGGCAGTGTCGCCACCACGGTCACTGACGCGGCATCCTTGAACATCTTGTCCGCTCCCATCAAATCCACGAACGTCGGCATTACTAATTCTTACGGCTTATTGATCTCGGCAGGAGCGATATCAACTGCCACCAACGGCTACGGTTTAACGGTATTTGCCCCGACCGGTTCCACTAATACCTATGCCGCGACCTTCAATCCTACCAATGTCGCCAACGGCAACGTCGGCATCGGTCTGGCCGCGCCTGTTTCCCGTCTTGATCTTCGTTCAGCCAATGTTGTTACCGCGAGCGGCACTACCGGCATCCTTAATGTGATGTCCACCACTTCAGTGGCGGCTGATCTCGGCGGTTCTCTTACGCTCGGCGGAAACACTACCGGGACAACCACACAAACCGTCTTCGGGTCGATAGAAGGCCGCAAGACGAACGTTACCGCCGGCGACCTGAACGGCTATCTCATATTCAAGACAAATAATGCCGGCACGCTTACTGAACAGATGCGTATACTGGCCAACGGCAATGTCGGTATCGGCGACTCGTCTCCCGCGTCTCTCTTCACCGTCGGCAGCGCCGATACCTTCCAGGTCAACTCATCGGGTAACATTGTTAAATTAAACAATGTCACCACCTCCTTCCCGTCCTCCCAGGGAGCGGCCAACAGTACGATCAGGAACGACGGCTCAGGAAATCTGACCTGGGTTGATCCTACGACGGCCGCCGGAATAATCGGTTACTGGACCAGAAGCGGAACAACATTATCGATGACAAACAGCGGAGACAACGTCGGCATCGGCACGACTGTGGGGACAACCGGTAAACTTGCAGTTTTGGGCGCTATCTCCGCCGGAACGTATGCAGGCGTCACCGCCGCGCCCTCGAACGGTATGATCATCTCCGGCAACGTCGGCATCGGCACGTCGACCACCAGCGGAGATGTACTGACCGTCAGCGGAAAGATCATCGCCACACAGGCCACGGCCACCAACGAGGCGGTTGTCGGCGGACGGACCATCAGCACCTCGGGCGGAATAACGGGCGGAGGCGACTTAACCGCTGATAGAACTTTCACCATCGTAGATGGCGCACTGACCATTCAGAAACTGGCCGCCTTCACCTTTACGGTAAACGCGGGAAGCGGCCTCTCCGGCGGCGGTACGGCAAACCTTGGCAGTTCGGTAACTCTTAGCAGCGTGTGGACGGCTTCAGGCAGTAATAATATTTACAATAACAACGCCAGCGGCAATGTCGCCATCAACACCACCAACAACACCGCCCGGCTGACGATCAGGGGAGCGGGGAGTCAGGCGCTTGATGCATCGGGCGGCAATGTCAGCTTGAACTCCGGTGCCGGTGTTTCCGGTAATGTCGATATATTGACCGGCTCGGCAACCGGCTCATTGGTTATCGGTGTCGCCAACACCACTCCGGTCACCGTTAATTCCAACACCTGGAGCGTAGTAAGCGGCACAGGAACGTTTGGCGCTTTGGTTGCAACGAATGCCCTCGGGGGTTCCGGTAATATTAGTGCAACTGGCACGGTAAGCGGCAGCCAGTTATCGGGAGCATGTAATCTTAGTATCAGCTTTAACGCCAGTGAAGGTTCGGAAGGCGTATCGGATGATGGTAACTGCGCCGACTACGCCGAGCTCTATCGTTCATCAGAACCGGTCTATCCCGGCGATCTCCTTGTCTTTGATACTGCCAATCCTGGCAAAGTAAAGAAAGCATCCGGAGCCAATGAACTGACCATCATGGGCGTCGTATCCACTAATCCGGGAGCTATCGTCGGTAACGGCCACTTCATCGCCGGCCGCACAGCGAGTACCTCATATAATAACCCGGCAGTACCGGCCGTGGCCTTGGTCGGCCGTGCTCCGGTCAAAGTATCCCTTGAGAACGGACCCATCGCCGTCGGTGACCACCTGACCTCATCGGGTACCCCCGGCGTAGCCATGAAAGCCACTGAATCAGGCATGACCCTCGGTATGGCCATGCAGTCCTTCGACTCCGTCTCCTCCCGCTCATACGTGGAAACATTCGTTCACCCCGGCTACTGGGTGCCTGACCTCGGAACACTTCCGGCCTCGGCATCGCTTGATCCGTCCCTGGCCCTCTCATCGACCACCGGTTCAAGGTTCTCCCTGGCCAGTCTCTTCCAGTTCGTGCTTGACCAGTTCAAGGGCATCGGGATCATGTTCGGTCACGGAACGGTCAAACTCCAGCGTGGCGTGACGATATACGACCAAGCTACCGGCCAGCCGTACTGCATCACGGTCGTCAACGGCCAAGCCGCAACCATCGCCGGCGATTGCGGGAACCTGCCGGCTCCGAGTGCTACACCGGCTCCGGGTTCAAATTCTTCATCGCCGACGCCTACCCCGAGCGACAGTTCTACTCCGACCTCAAGTGATAGCCCGACGCCAACCCCGTCCGATTCTTCTTCGCCATCGTCAACTCCGGCACCGTCGGATATTCAGACTCCAGCCCCCGCTCCGAGCGACAGTTCTACCCCGGCCCCGACACCTGACCAGTCAACGCCGGCACCTGCGCCAAGTGACGCTCCGGTTTTAACCCCTGATGCCACACCATAATGTTGAATAAACTCCCGAAATTAGGTCGCTACGCGATCGTCTCTATCTCTGCATTGGCCGTGGTGTCTTTCATCGCAGTCGCCGGCTCTCTGACCCCTCCCGGTTCGCCATCAAGCACGATGAAAT
>JAHFKT010000035.1 GCA_023245235.1 Candidatus Yanofskyibacteriota bacterium | reverse complement strand
GGGGTCGAAGTTACCGGAGATGGAGGCTGAAGAGTTAAAGACAGTGCGGGCATTGAAGGTCCAGGCTCCGGTGATAGTCTGGTCGATACTGCGGGAAGCGGGGCCGTTGATGTAGTCCAGGGCGATGGAGGAGAGAGAAGCGGTGGGGGAAACATTAAATCCGGATTCACTGAATGATAACGATGAGACGTGCGAGAACGAACCGCCGGATTCGCGGACACCGATCGCCGAGATGCCGCTGCTTCCGCTGCCGCTCGGCGTATCGCAGCCGAACAATCCTCCGCTCCATTGGAGGAAGTCGGAGCCGCTGCATGTCGCCAGCCCGCCGCTGAAGTATTGCGAGGCGGAGGCGGCACCTCCCACTTCGAACTTGGTATCGAGGGTGCCGCCATAGTTGATGCCGACGTTGCCGCTGACCGTCAGCCCGTTAGCCGGAGCGGTGGTGCTGGTTGAATAGCCGATGGCGGCACCGCCATCAACCTGGAGCTTGGAACCCAGACTTGTAGGCGTAGTAAGCGAGGTGCCGATGAAGACGTTGCCCGAACTGTTGATGTAAAGCGCCTGGACCTCGCCCGGGGTCGCGCCTTCGGTTTTAAGCGTGAAGGAAGTGGCGTCATTGCCGCTGGTGCCGTTCTCTCTGGCGCTGAACATATGGACGTAGGCCATGCTGGAGGCATCACCGGTGTCGCTTTGGGCACCGAGGAAGATATGGCTTCCGTTTCCGGTCCCGGGAGTAAGAGCGTTGTCCAGGATAAGATCCGGCTGGTTGCTGTCGGAGATAAGGACGCGATTACTGCTCTGGTTCGGCGAACTTGGCCAGGCACCTGAACCGAATTTGGTAGTGCCGACTACATTCAGCGCCGCCCCGGGGCCGGCCGAGCCGACGCCGACGTTGCCGGTCGAAGAGACGAAGAACGAATTCGAGATGGATGCGGTGCCGGCAACTTCCATCTTAGCGTCGACATTGGATGTGCCGATACCGACATTGCCCCCGGCATTAACATACAGGATAGATGTACCCGAGCTTGAGGCGATGTTGAAGATGTTATTTGCTCCGGCAGTGCCTTTGACGACCAATTTTTCGCCGGGAGTCGTTGTGCCGATGCCGACATTGCCGCCGGTGAACAGTGCCGAGTATGTCGGGTTGTTGAAGGTCCATGTTCCCGAGATGGTCTGGGAGATACTGCGGGAAGCGGGGCCGTTGATGTAGTCCAGGGCGATGGATGAGAGGGGTGAGGCATTGGTGACATTGAAGGCTGATTCACTGAAGGAAAGCGAAGAGACATCGGTGAAGGAACCGCCGAACTCTCTGACGCCGATCATGGTACCGCTGCCTCCGCCGGTGGGCGTACCACAGCCGAAGAGGCCTCCGCTCCATTGGAGGAACGTTGAACCATTACACGTGGATAGCCCTCCGCTGAAGTATTGCGAGGCGGAGGCGGCGCCGACTACTTCGAACTTTGTTTCAGGCAGAGTCGTGCCGATGCCGATGTTGCCGGCCTGACTGATATACAGACGCGGGGTGCCGGCAGTCTGAAGTGCGAGCGTACCGACGCTACCACTGCCAACGGCTGATGTGCCGAATGATAAGGAAGAACCTGAGCTGAAGGTTATCTGGCCGAGGGTGTAGTTGGTCCCGGCGCCCTGGTTACTGGTACTGGAAGTTATATTGAACGAGCCGGGACCGACATTAATGTCCTTCCAGCGGTAATCAAGACTGCCGAGGCTGAATGTATTGTCCAGATTCGGAGTGGTGGTGCCGCCCAGGCCGATCGAGCCGTCATTATTAATAACCAGGGGCTGTGCGTCCAGGGCAACATTATAAATCTGGAATGCGCCGCCCTCTTCCATGACCTCCCAGTCGGGACTTCCGTCGGCATTGTTCAGATCTATCCAGCGCTGGCAGCACGGGTCATCTGAATTCGTTGAACCCCGTATCGTTACCGTTCCGGAGATAAAACCGCTGGCGCTTGTCCCGGCGACATCTAATTTTGTTATCGGCGCTGATGTGCCGATGCCGATGTTGCCGGATTTTTTAACCATAAAGAGTGTCGTAGACGGCGAAGATGACGCCACATTGAACAGATCAACTGTAGAGATGGATGAGCTCGCGGTCACATCAAGCAGCGCGATCGGAGTTTTCGTCCCGATGCCGACATTGCCGGTCCCGGCCTGGATAGTCAGCCGGTCGGCCGTGTCATAGAACCGCAGGTCGTCGCCGGAGGGAGGCGAATATATGTTCCACTCTATGCCGCCGGTACCGCCGTTCAAAGCCAAGCCGACCTCGCCCTGACTTTGGGTCGCTCTCTGAATGATGATGTACGGATCTCCCGTAGCACTGTACACCTGCAGGTTCACAACCGGACTACTTGTTCCGATGCCGACGTTGCCGTCACCGTCAACAACGAACTTGTCGGCGTAGTCGATAGCCTGGACCGTGGTCGCATCTCCGGCCAGATCGTCGATCCAGATACCCTGTAACAGCGGGTTTGTCCCGTCATTGCCGAAATTGTTGATCTCCAATCCCCGGAGATGATTCGTGATGGTGCCGCCGTTATATACGTAAGCTTGGAGTGCGGTCCCGTTGTCGATGGTTCCGTTATCATTTTCGAGGTCTCCCGACACGCCAACGGCATAATTCACCGTTCCGGTACCGTCGTGATAGAAGCCGCCGTAGATCGGATTCGCGTAGCCGACATTGCCCGAGTAGCCCGGGTCAGTGGTATACGTGAGGTCAACACCGCCGATCTTGCCGATGTCTACTCCGCCGGCCGGGCTTACATTAACATCGGCATACAGCAGCCCGCTGTTCGCTATTCCGGTGTGGGTGTCGGTGTAGGAAAAATCAATGAGCCGGAGGGCGTCGCTTGTTGCGGATGCCGAGGCTATCCTCAGGGTTGAGCCGTCCCATGCCCAGAATCCGCCGAACGCTCCGGCGTTATTGAACTGGAGCTGCTGATCGGTGCCGCCGGGGGTGCCGAAGGGAGAACCGCTCAGGTAATACCCGGTGGCATTGACGCTGCCGTTCACGTCCAGCTTATAGCCGGGAGTCGTTGTACCGATGCCGACATTGCCGCCGGTGAACAGTGCCGAGTATGTCGGGTTAGTGAAGGTCCAGAGGCCGGTGATAGTCTGGGAGATACTGCGGGAAGCGGGGCCGTTGATGTAGTCCAGGGCGATGGATGAAAGGTTGCCCCCGTTGGCGACATTGAAGCCGGACTCGCTGAAGGAGAGGGATGATACGTTGGCGAATGCCGAGCCGGACTCTCTGACGCCGATCATGGCTCCGTTCGTGCTGGCATTCAGCGTATTGCCGCTCCAGGATAAGTTGGTGCCGGCTGTGATCCTCGTCGAAGGCGTATGGAAGAAGGAATCGTAGTTCGAGATGGAAGCCGTGAGCGGGATATTGAAGCCGGCGGTCAGTGAGGTGACGCCGGTACCTGAAGTGTAGGTGAGGCCGGTGGCGGTGTTGGAGAAGAGGCCGCGGATGGAAGAGTCGGAGAGGCCGTTCAATGTGTTGCCGGACCAGGACATGTTCGTGCCGGCGGTGATCCTTGTGCTCGGG